>NZ_NFHI01000012.1:0-52963 GCF_002159255.1 Massilimicrobiota sp. An80 | reverse complement strand
TCTATATCTTGACCAGATTCTAAAATCAATCTAATATTTTTAAATGAAGGTTGTGTAATGTGTTCAAGCGCCAACTGACATGCATTTTCCAACCTTTCCGCACTGTATTTATCTGAAAGTTTCAGTAATGATATACAACTTTTATAAGACTGCTCCTCAACCTTATATCTACTGATAAGTCTATGAATGACTTCGTAAGTGTTTTTTCCAATCCCTTTTGCCCATTTTTCAAATCTTTCTTTATTCCATTCAAATAGCTTATGGTTTTCGGGCATATGATCATTGTTGGTTGAATATTGATTGGCACGACCATGAAGTCTTGCATGACTGCATATGCGTGTTCCTTTATAATAAATCTCGACAATGCTATTTGTCTGTCTGACTTCGACTCTCTTACCAACATACTCATAAGGAACAGAGTAGTTCATCTTATTAACCTGAATGTGATAGTTCATCTGGACTGTTGCCATTTTCCATTCGCTCAGTTCAAATGGTTCAGGTGGTAAAGGCATCATGAATTCTTTTTCTTCCTCTTCATATACACTCTTGCGTGATCCTTGTCTTTTTTGGAACGGGTTGTTGTTAAATTTATCCAGTTCTATGGAAATCGCCTTATTAAGAGAATAAAAGCTGAAGAATTTTCTGTTGCGTAATCTGCCTATAATATAATTGGTGACATTACCAACAGTTCCTTCGACCGCAGCCTTGTCTTTAGGCTTTTTTACTCTTGCAGGTACAATAGATGTATCATAATAATCTGCCATTTCCTGATATACTTTATTGATCACAGGGTCTTCATACTTTTTATGATGAGTCACACCTGTTTTTAAATTATCAGGTACTAAAAGCCTAGTCACACCATCAAAATAATTATACATTTGAATATGACATTGAATCCATTCCTCCTGTTTCATACTTTTACACGCATAAACATATGTATACATACTGAATGGTAAAGTTGCAACAAAAAGATATGCTTTTGTGACTTCACCTGTTAATCGATCATATACATTCATGGTGCTGCCACACCAGTCCACCATGACTCTATCACCAGGTTTATGATTAATGTGCATGGTCAATTTATGCTTCTTAACATAGTCATTGTACAGCTTATTGAATTGAGTGCGATGATAATAGGGAAGTTTTGCATCGGTACATGACATAACATATTCTTCCCATAATCCTTTAAGAGTTGTACCAGGTTTTAAAAGTTCCTTATGGACATATTCAAAATCTGGTATCTGTTGAACAGGAACATACTTTTTTTCAGGGAACAAAAGTTCATCAAGAGAGCTATCATCCATTGTTTGAAACTGAACCCAGCTCAACCCAGTCTGATCGGCAGCTTTAAACACTTTACTAACAGTATTGCGTGACAAATGTAACGAGGAAGCAATCGATCTTTGGCTTTCGCCTTTAAATCTCCTTTCTAAAATTCTTTTGATTTCTTGCATAAAAAACACCTCCTATAAGTTTGCAAGGTAGATAAAAATATCTACAAATTAATATTACAACTTATAGAAGGTGTTTTCGATTATTTAATTTTATTATCAAGTGGCTCTCATAGCGAAATAGGTGGCTCCGAAAAACGGACAGGGTGGCTCTCAACAGTGATCAGCATGGCTCTGTTGCACCGAAATATTCACCTCAGTATAAAAAATGATACCGAGATATACTTTTAAAACGGCTTAAACACAGTATTTTTTATTAACCTTTATACATTGATATACTTTTATCAATAGCTATAGAGTATGCAGCTGTAGTTCAATGATAAAACCTCAAACTTTCAAACTGATTGAATGAGTTCAATTCTCATCACTTGCACCATATGTAAATTTAAAATCTTTATTTCTTTGTAAAAATAATAAAAACAAGACCTAAAAATGAAGTAATTGTCAATGCCATATTCATTTGTAAAAGCGTAATAACATCTTTTGGCACTATATAATTCAAACCAAGAGCAATAACATAAAAAATTAACACTAAATAGAATATAAATAATAATACTTCTTGAATTTTCAATATATCCCCCCTCATTCATTGCATACATAGTATTATAGCAGATGTCCAGGAAATCACAAGACTCTCAAATGATATCAATTCTATATTACTTATAAGAAATAAAAATAGTAACATATACTCAACAATGAGCTATTGTTACTATTTTTTATATAATTTATGAGAAATTTTTGTCTTCAAAAGGATCAAAGGTATTCAATAAGTTCTAAAATATACGTTAACAATTTATTTCCTTTTGACACATATTACAAACCAATAGATAGCAAATAATATGATAGCCTCCAATTGTGTACAAGTATATATAGCAATCAATGTAAAATTATCCAATTTTCAAGACAACCTGTTTGATTACATACAAAAGACTCTATAACCAACAAAAGAACCCACAATGACAATAGTGCATTTATGATACTAGAAAAAATCTATTTTCTTTTCTAGTGTAAAGTATTTTTATTATAACAAAAATTAGAATAAGCAATATAATTTCTAATAAAATATATAAAATTATTAAAATCAACCTTTATTTGAATATTTCACCTCTTTGACGACACCGTGTTAATACAGTGACGACAGTGTGTTAATCAAATTGACGACACTATATCTTCATCAAAAAAAGGAAGTTTGTTCTTTAGTATTTTTTGAACATTCTTCCCTTATTTTTTATTCAAATTCTCTTACCCTCATTGATTTACTTCCTTTAATATGAATGAAATATGAATTTGCTGTTATTCTATCTAATATTGCATCTGCTATTGCACTGCTTCCTAAGTTTTCATGCCATCCTTGTGGAATAAATTGTGAAGCAAATATTGTTGAATGAGTATTATATCTCAATTCTAATAATTCTAAGATATCTGATTGCTGTTCTGAAGTCGTCGGTGTTAATAGAAATTCATCAATAATGAGTAATTCTATCCTTGATAGTGCTCTTAATTTCTTTTTATAATTTTCTTTAGCTCTTGCTTGATCTAAATCATACAATAAATCAGGCAATCTTATATATTTTACATTTATTGCCTTTTTACATGCTTCATTTCCTAATGCCGAAATGTAATATGTCTTTCCCTAATGTAAAGCTTTACATTAGGGAATAACATGGCTCTCATGTGCATTAGCAAATGAAGCGGCAAAACAAAAATATAAAATATTTTACATTAGAATGCCTGAGCTATTAGAAAAGTATAATGAACTGAGGAATATGGGTAAAAGTCTATCACAAGTAGTTAAGAAATACGCAAAATACGATCTGCTTGTATTAGATGAATGGTTAATGTATGAAATGACTGATAAAGAAAAACAGTTTATATCTGAGCTTATGGAGGTAAGACATGATAAATGTTCAACAATTTTCTGCAGTCAGTATCCATCAGGAGACTGGTATGATAAATTGCATAAATCGACATTAACAGAGGCATTGCTTGATAGAATCATTCATAATAGAATAGATGTGTATATGGGTAATGAAAACTTTAGAATCAAAAAATAATTTTTTAAAAAGGTCAATCATGTTTGGACATGATTGACTATAATTGTGTATAAATATAAGTGGTGCACTTTATGCGATTGAGGTGGTGCAGATGTCTGCGACTACCAGTGCTTTTACATGCGAATAATCATTTGTATTTCATTATTCAATGATATATTTTGCATAATCATCATAAATACAAGTATTATAGATACTGTTATAAAAACAAATATCACCATTCTTTTTGACTTCATCAATATCTTTTCACCTCTAAAAAATTCAGTTTATCAACTATGATTATACTATAGCCATGCTATTCCCATCTTTCTAATATAGTTAAGTTAAAATTAATTTTATATAAACTTCTATTTTAACTATTGATTTATTGGTGAAAATTATATATGCTTTATTTAAGATTGAGGTGATAAAGATGAAAGAACATCATTACATTGTATTTGGTCTATGCTTTTTTATATTCATGTTAGGGAAACTTCTCATCACTTTTATTCCTGGAAATGAAATAGCCAATGCCATTTTATTTTCAACAGCTGTTATTGTAGCCGCTATGTATTATTTTCATAGAAAAGACCTTGATTAATCATGATATTTTATATGTTATCAAAACATAATTCATATCACATAAACTATAAATTCCAATAATCAAAACAACATAAAAAGTATATCTTTATATAAATAGAGATATACTTTTATTGTGCTTTCATATCCAGAAATATTTATAACTTTATTTTCATTTATTATAAAACATATTTCATATAACTATGACATAAAAATACTATTCACACATCAATCCTCTCATATTCTCATTTATTTCAAGATTTATCTTTCTTACAATTGAGAATCATAGCACAATGATCTGTAAAAGCTAATGTTCTCATATCAATAATGATATCTATCAAATGAATATCTGCTTTTGCTAATACATAATCTATATGTGTATTGCCTACAAATGTTCTATAGAAGTCACCTTGATGTGCCTTTTTCTTTTCACCTTTATAATCAATATAATAAGCTTTTTCTTCTTTTAAACCTTTTTCCCATAAATCAGAATATCCTTTGTCATTTATTAAATTGTCTATCACTTTCCAATTTTTAATCTGTGAATATTTTCTATGCGCATTAAAATCACCACATATAATATCACAGTCACTTTCTTGAATGATTGACAATAAAGAATCTATATCATCTTGTAAAGGCAAATGCAGACCAAATATAGACCAATCATCATTTTTTATTTTCACAAAACGATTATTATAATGAAAATGATCTATATTCACTTTTTGCCATGTATCGTCCTTACAAAGAGCAACTGTTAAATAAATTGTTTTTTTAATATTTTCAATTTCCTGATATAAATTAGGTGATATCTTATGTGTATAACATGTAACCTCATCAGCCAAAGATGATCTTACTTCCTGTAAAATCACAACATCTGCCTGATACTCTTTTAAAAACTCATTGAGACTTCCATCTATCAGATATCGAAACATATTCATATTTAATGTTATTATTTTCATATTTTATCACCCTAATATCATTATACAATAAATTAAAAAGAAATATCTCTAATATCATAAAATTCAATTCTTTGATCATCAATAAATAAGACTTTATGATATTCTGCATCTATTTTTGTAATCATTCCTTGTAATGTCTGATATTGCTGGTGTGTATAATAAACAATTTTCACAGACATACCTTTTTGAAGCTGTTGAAATAAACGATTCAGTCTTTCACATTCATCCTCCATTAATTCTTTTTTATAAACAGGTTGTCTTTCTTTTTCATGAAGATATTCTCTAAATCCACGTAAAGAATCAAATGGTTGAAATTCTACTGCATCATCATGATTTTTATTCTGCATTATGTCCTCCTATTAACTGATGTCGCTGTTTTGCAGTGGCTTTATCTAAAACATTCATCGCTTTCAAAACAGCATTCTTTCCATACTTATTTTTAATTTGAATAATAGATTGTTGTAACTGTCTTTCTTTCAGTACTTCTTCATAGTCAGTAAACAAATCATAGGCTTCATATCTTTCATCAATAACTTGACCAAAACCAATAGAAATCTTTCTAATCTTTTGACTTTTAAATGTTGTAGACTCAAATAAGTCAATAAACTCCTTAACCAACAGACGATAAGAATTTGTCACAACAGAAATTTTACGACTACCACCCGTAGACGGAAGTGAAGCATCAACATATCTAATATGTAAAGAAATATGATTGGTCACAAGTCCCTGTTCAACCAGTGTTAAAACATTATCCTCCACCATTTCTTTTAAAACCAGTAAAGCATCCTGATCACGATATTCTCCAAATAGAACCTGTCCATTGGATATAGAACGATGCTGTGGCTGATAATTTTTAATTTGTTGAATAGTTACAGGTTCTTTGCCCCAAGCATGACGAATTAAAAAACGTGCATTCACACCAAACTCTTTATACAAGATATCTTCAGGACAATGTGCTATTCCTTTCATATTGACAATGCCTAATTTATATAAACGCTTGGCGATTCCTCTGCCCACTTGCCAAAAATCTGTGAGTGGCGTATGTTCCCATAATGTCTTTTGATATATTTGTTCATCCAAATAAGCCATATGACTTTTGACATGCTTGGCGGTAATATCTAAAGCCACTTTAGCTAAATAAAGATTCGTACCAATACCACATGTAGCTGGAATTCCCGTTGTTCTATAAACATCATCTATAATCATCTGCGCTATTTCTTGAGCGTTTTTATGATAGAAATTCAGATATTCTGTGACATCTAAAAAAGCCTCATCAATAGAATACACATAAATATCTTCCTGACTTAAATATTTTAAATACAAGCCATAAATATTAGCTGAATATTCCATATAAAGTTTCATCCTTGGTTTAGCTACAATATAATGAATATGCTTAGGTATTTCAAATAAACGGCATCTGTTTTTCACTCCTAACTCTTTCATATGTGGAGAAACAGCTAAACAGATTGTACTCTTTCCTCTTGAAATATCCGCAACAACAAGATTGACTTTGTAAGGATCTAGCCCTCTTTCTACACATTCTACCGAAGCATAAAAGGTTTTAAAATCAATGCATAAATAATATCTCATACACAACTCACCACCTGACAAAGTTATTATACAAAATAAAAGTTGCATAATCAATGTATTTTACGCAACTTCTCTATACAATATTTTCCATTTTTTAAACTTGATGTTTCACACGATCATGTTCCTCGGCTCTTTTGGCATCATTAAAGCGATCCAATGTTCCTACCAAATAACCTGTAATACGTCGAATTCTTTGAATAGGTTCTGGCTGTAAACAATAGTGAAGATCAACAAATTCTCCATCTACTGTTAATGTTAGGGATGTTAAAGTTTCATGAGGATATTTCTGTTTGACATATTGGATATATTCCTTAATTTCATCTTCACTCATTTCACCATTCAAAACTTCAACATCAACATGATCAATAACTTCTTTCATACACATCACCTTCTCTTTATTTTATTATAGAAAATAAAATTCTAAAAAACAAATGAAATGAATGTTTCATCCTTGAAAAAATCAAAGAAACTATTATACAATAAGAATGAAAAAGTGAGGTATGAATATATGAAAAGAATTACAAGTTTTAGTGTTGACCATACTCAATTAAAAAAGGGTGTCTATATTTCAAGAATGGATGATCATCTGACAACTTATGATATCAGAATGTGCGAGCCTAATGTTGATGAGCCTTTAGATCCTAAAGCTGCTCATACAATTGAACATATAGGGGCAACACTTTTAAGAAATGGTATCTATAAAGATAAGATTATTTATTTTGGTCCTATGGGTTGTATGACTGGGTTTTATCTCATTACAAAGGATTTAGATTTTGAAACAGTTAAAACATTAGTCAGAACAACTTTTGAACAGATTGCGAGTTGGGATCAGGACATACCTGGTGCCAAAAAAGAAGAATGTGGAAATTATACTTATATGGATTTAACCAAAGCGAAACAAGCTGCTCTCTTTTTTATAAACAGTTCATGGGAACATGAATATCATTATCTTTAAAAACACAAAGAATCTAAAAGAATAAACATCATTCTTTTAGATTCTTTTATTTGATATCCTAACATCATTATCAAAATAACATACTTTTTAAGCATCTTTTTGAAAACTCTGTCGTATTTTTTCAATCATATCAATACAATCAATAGAATCTTGTAAACTCATACGTGGACTTTCTATGAGTTTTGCTTGTAAACAGCGATGAACTTCTTCTATTTCACCAAAGAAATCATCATTGATATAAGGTTTTTCAATCTGATGTGCTGTTCCAGTGTCATCAATAATTGTAGCCTGTATAGGACGATAAAAAGGCTGTGCTAAAATTGTTCCTTTGGTTCCTCTGATTTCTAAGATAGGATCTTTCTTTTCATCAAAAGCCATTTCCATCAAAGCTTTTTTTCCACTTTCAAAAGTGATTGTCACCTTTTCATGACTATCAACACCATAACGAAATTGTACCAGAGAATCAATTGTAGCAACTGGAGAGTGTATATAATCCAAAGTGCTGGCCACATTATAGCTGCCAACATCATTGAGAATACCTCCTTGTTCTTGATCAAACAAATAATGTCCTTCTAAATAATCCCTGTCATAACAAAAGCATGTTTCAACACTTAAGATTTCACCAATTTCTTTATTCTCTAAACAATCCTTAATATCTTGAATCAAAGGAATAAAACGTGTTTTCATGGCTTCCATAAAAAATGTTTGATTCTTGATTGCTTCCTGTTTTAAATCTTCCATTTGCCATTTATAAAGTGTCGCTGGTTTTTCGCAAAGAACAGCTTTATGATGTTGTAAAGCTTTTTTAGCCCAACGATAATGATCAATATGCCTCATTGCCAAATACACAGCATCTACATTTTCATCATTTAATAAATCTTCATAATCATGATAAACCTTAACATCCGGATGTTCTTTTAAAAATTCCTCACATTTGCTTTCTGTATAAGAAGCAGCTGCATATAATTGACCATTTGTACTCTTTTCTAAACTTTTTATAAAACGTTTGGCAATATTTCCTATTCCCAATATTCCCCATTGAATCATATAGCCTTACCTCCATACATTCATTATACACCTTCCCTATCTATTTTGGATATAATTTATACAAGAATAAAACTGATTCAAGGAGATTCTACATGCTTATAATGATTTATTCATTTGATAATAGCGCCAACCATCTCGACATATATAAAAGAGAAGAAACAGTATAATAGCACTATAATATAAAGATTGTAAATAAGCCACTAACATGATGGCAACAAGACATAGAAAAGCCATGACTTTTTGAATCTTAAAACGATGTATATAAACTTCTTTAAACATTTGCCAGGCTTCTAACAAAATCGTTAAGCAGGCTGATAAAATTAGACAATAAATCAGGCTCTTTTGAAAAGCAGAGGAATAGTTTGTATAAAGATATCCCTGTCCTAAGAGATTTCTTATAATAACCAGATAAATAAAGCTGATGCCATAATGAATGCCTATTCTCTCTTTCATAAAGTATCCCTCCTTAACGCTTCCATAAAATCCTTTACATAATAACGTGTCAATAACAGCTTTTTTTGACTTTTTAAAGTCAGAATATATCTTCTTTGAACCTCTGGTATAATACTTTCTATCTTATGAATATTGACCAAAGTTGATTTATTAATTCTCACAAAACCATAAGGTTTCAGTTTTTCCTCTAATTCATAAAGCTTCTGATAGATCTGATATTGAAGATGTTCACTATGGACAAAAGCTTCCTTAGAATAACCTTCAATAAAATCAATCTGTTGAGGTAAAAGTTTGTATTGTTTTTCATCAGCATAACAGAGAACATATTTTTGATGCAAACTCTGTAAATATAAAATCAAATCTTCTATATGTTCCATAGAAAAGTAATAACACATACCTTCATAATCAAAACCTTTTTCTACAATGACAATATCTAACTGCTGATATTCTCTTAGCATAGATTTTAAAGTATCAAGATGATCGGGTGCACATATGATTTTCATAGGACTTCCTCCAATTCACAGATGTAAGAATCAATAACCTGATTATTTTCATCTCGATATTTTATTTTTAGTTTTGATAAATGATCTAACGGCTGATGAATAAAACGTTTATTGAAGAAACGTTCATAACGATTTTGATCAAGAGCATTAGTATACATCAGAATCAAGTTTTCTTCTTGATTTTCATTGACTGTATAAAACAGGATATCTGTTATCTGATCTTGATTTTGTTTTAATGTTATCTGTGGTGGTGGATCAGTGATAACATTCATATCATATTTCAGGTTTTCCATACAGATATTTTCATCTTCATAACGATAACTATGAGATGAAACTTGTTCTAAAGTCGACATCTGCTGATAATAACACTCGCCATTTTGATTATAAAGTTTTAATACAAAATTAAAGGCATCTGTATAATCTTGAATATTTTGAATCTCACTATAACGATCATCTTGAACATGAACACCTACATAACCTGTAAATGGTGTCGTTTCTCCTTCTTCATATTCAACAGTCTGAAACGGTCCTGATGAAGAGACAATGACCTGATCATAATTCAAAATCTGATATTCAACTTGACTTAAGTCTTTGAATAAATCCTGACGAATATAGATTTCAATCGGTGTATAGGATACACTTTCTCTTCCCAAAAACAGTGTGCTCTGTTGTTCTTTTCGATAACCAAAAGGCAAGATTTTATAATCTTCTTCGTTCACTTTTAAATAGTATGATTCTTCATATAAAACTTCCTGTTGGATCTGTTTTGAAAAGCCATCTTTCATATAAACAATACCTAAAAGACTCACTAAAGAAAGAACAATAATGATTGCTTTTTGATGAAATGAATAGGATAAAGATTGAACATGGATTTGGATATAATCTTCTTCTAAAAAATGATTGATTTTGACCATATGATATAAAACCATAATCAAAACTATTTCTAAAACAACCATGAAAAAGATAACTATGGGCATAAACGATTCTTCATTTGTTTTCAAAATCAATTCACCCAACAATAAAGTGATCACATAAACTGTCAAATATATACGATAGCTATATCTATATTTTTTTAAAGCAGGATAATCAACAGCTATATGATCAATCCCTATATAGACAAATGCCAATGCTAGTAACCAAATCCACTGGTTGAAAAAATACAATTGAAACAGTTCCATTACAAAACTGACTATCCATAATCCTAAAGATATCAACAGTTCTCTTGATTTCACTCTTCTAAAAACAATGATAATTCCCACCATAATAATCATCATTGATAAAGCATCTGGAAAAAGTGCTATGCTATTGATTGAAAACGAAATACCTAGAAGCAACCAGAGACCTAAAGCTATGATACCGATTCCCATCCTACTCACCTCTTTCAATTATGATTATACATGATTGCATGAAAAAAAGGTTAAATATTCTCTCACATAGCCAAAAACATATCTCAGTTGCCAAATAAAAAAGGGATTGCGTTAATCCCTAAAAATGACCCTTGATTTCTTGAATAAATTTTTGATAAGAATCAATCACCTGATCACACCATTGATCAAATGTTTCATCTTTAACTTTCTTTTCTGGATACTGTTCCATATAGTCAAGATACATCTTCAACCCTTCCTGAATCATAATATGATTTTGAAAATCAGGAATATCTCTTTGAATTTTTGACATATCAAACAGACATGAATATTGCTTATCTCCTAGAATTGATGATTCAATATCATAAGTTTGAGAGAGTGCTAATGTATCACTGGCAATATGAATGATTTTTGGTTCTTTGTTTAATAATGCATATAAATCACGATAAATCATATCCCAGTTCACCACAACAGGATTAATATTATGATAAGCCTGACCAATTGTCTTTTCATTATTGATCAGTTGAATAAAATTATAAGCAAAATCCTGATTATGAGTACAATGCCATGTGCTCTTACCATCACCATGAACAATGACTGGCTTATCATTTAAAATACGATCAACCACACTCCAACAGCTTTTTCCTTTGGCACTTAAAGGAATACGATCATATCCATAAGTTTGTGAAGGACGAACAATCGTAATAGGAAAACCAAATTCTTCATAAGCTTTCATAAAGATTTGTTCACATTTTGTTTTCTCTCTTCCATATTCAGAATAGATATTATTTTGTTCATGTGATTCATGAATCATCACAGCTGTTTCATGATTATAAGTCACAACTGTAGATATAAAGATATATTGTTGAATCTTTCCTTTAAATAACTGAATTTGTTTAATAGCTTCTTCTGGCTTATAGATAATGAAGTTACAAACAATATCAAAAGAATAATCTTTTAAAATTTCTTCCATTTTTGCAGTATCATGAAAATCACAGATTATCTGATGAGCATGTTCAGGTAAAGACTTATGTCCACGATTCATAACGTATAATTCAATATCCTGATTTTGACTTAATGCTTCACATATAGGCAGAGATATTGTACCTGTTCCACCAATTAATAAAACTTTTAAAGGTTTCTTTGTAAGTATCATCTTATTCATCTCCATTTATTTTGATAATTTTATTATATCAATAAAATGAATCCTTGAAAATCCTTTTTAAAATTCTATGATTCATCATATTCTCTGACTTTTATCCCATCTTCTTTTTATCAAAAAGAGGTCTAATAACCTCAATAAACATCAAAAATCAGTTTATGACATGTTATAGACCTTTTTTAAAAGTTTTTCACTTTTTCTTCAAATTCATCTAACCAATCAGATGAATAGTTTTCAATCATTCCCATATCAGAAAGTTGTGTTAATTCACTATCTAAAGGTAATTGCCCCAATATCTTTAAATCATATTTATCTGCCACATCTTGTAGATGACTTTTTCCAAAGACAAAAATCTTCTTTCCACAATCAGGACATTGCACATAACTCATATTTTCCACAATACCTAAAATAGGAACATTCATTTTCTTTGCCATATTAACAGCTTTAGAAACAATCATGCTGACAAGTTCCTGTGGACTTGTCACAATCACAATACCATCTAGAGGTAAAGATTGGAAAATTGTCAAAGGGACATCTCCAGTTCCTGGAGGCATATCTACGAACATATAATCCACTTCGCCCCATCTGACATCACTCCAGAATTGTTTAATCATACCTGCTAAAATAGGTCCTCTCCATACAACAGGTTCTTCTGCATTTTCTAATAAAAGATTCGTTGACATGATTTCAATACCTTCTAAAGATTTAGCTGGAATAATTTCTTCTCCATTAGAATAAATCTGTGTACCTTCAACACCAAATGTTTTCGCAATTGATGGTCCTGTAATATCACCATCTAATACGGCACAGCGATATCCTTCACGCTGTTTTAAAACAGCCAACAAAGACGTAATAGATGATTTTCCTACACCACCTTTACCACTGACAATTCCAATCACTTTATGTATTTTTGAATTTTTATTCATTGGAGCTAAAAAACTTCTTTCTTCACAATCTTCCTGACATGATTGACAATCATGATTACAGTCTTGACTACTCATAATATAACCTCCACATTCCTTTCTATTATAACCTATCTGTCTTTCTTTTTCACTATTATGACTCAATATATTCCTTTTTAAAGGTAAATCCTCTTCCTTTCACTTCGTTCACCTTGCTGACAACCATAAAAGCATGTTCATCAATATTTAAAACCAGATAATTTAATTTCGGTAATTCACGGTTAGAAATGACTGTCATAATCACAGGATATTCATTTTTCATATAACCTGAAATAGATTTTAACATCGTTGTTCCGCGATCAAGTTCATGAATAATCATATCATTAATTTGTTCATATTCCTTAGACACAATCATCACTTCTGTCTGTGCTTTTCCAACGACCAGAACTTTGTCTAAAACAATGGTATATGTCGCCACCAAAACAATACCATAAAGAACCATTTCTCGATCGGTATAAAAGACCTGCATTAATAAAATCAAGAAATCAAAAGCATACATAGAAACGGATACCGGTATTCCTGTCTTTTTATTAATAATCAATGGTGGAATATCCATTCCCCCTGTGGAAGCATTACATTTAATAACAAGTCCAATCGCTACACCAATCATCACTCCACCAAGCAATGCAGCGAGTAATGGATCAGTTGTCATTTGGGTATAACCTATTGTTTTTTCAAAAACACTTAAAATCAATGGATAATAAAAAGTACTAATTAATGTTGTTAAGGCAAAAGTTTTACCTAAAATCAGTAACCCAAGTAAAAATATCAAAATATTAAAAATAGATAAAAATAAAGTCATAGGAATTCCTAATAAATGCTGTGCACCAATGGATAATCCTGTTGATCCACCTGTAATCAATCCATTAGGAACAATAAATAATAAAACAGCTAAAGCATATATCGTATTTCCAATAAGAATTCCTATAATATTTCTTATGAATTTATAATTCATCACATACACCCTTTCTTCACAAGACACTATTATATCACTTCAAAATCTAAAAAAAAAGATAACAGATGGACTTTCTGTTATCTTCCATTTTTATCGAATTCGTAAAGCTCTCGTCGCATTAATGACAGCAATGACCATCACACCAACATCCGCAAAGATAGCAAGCCACATATTCGCTATACCAAATGCTCCTAAAATTAAACAGATAAATTTAACAGCTAAAGCAAACACAATATTTTCTTTGACAATTCTTAATGTTTTTAATGAAATTTTCATAGCCAATGAAATCTTAGCCGGATCATCATCCATCAACACAATATCAGCTGCTTCAATCGCTGCATCACTACCTAAAGCGCCCATCGCAATCCCAATATCAACACGTGATAAAACTGGCGCATCATTAATACCATCACCAACAAAAGCTACTTTTTCTTTTTCACCTTTGTTTTGTAGTATTTCTTCAACTTTTTCAACCTTATCAGCTGGTAAAAGTTCACTATAAACACGATCAATACCAATCTCTTCAGCAACCTTTGTCGCAGTCTGTTTTGTATCTCCCGTTAACATAATCGTTTCTTTGATTCCTTGTGATTTTAAAGACTGAATCGCTGCTTTTGAGGTTTCTTTAATCACATCAGAAATCACAATACATCCTGCATATTGATTATCTATGGCCATATACACAACTGTTCCTTCAGGATGTTTTTCCGTAATATCTACACCTATCTTATTCATCAGTTTTTCATTACCAGCATAAACATCATGTCCATGAACAGTTCCACGAATACCATGTCCAGCAATTTCTTCAATATTATGCACAGCATCTCTATCCAATGATTGTCCATAAGCCTTTTGTAAACTTAAACTGATTGGATGACTTGAAGCCATTTCCACATGAGCTGCATAATACAATAACTGTTGCTGATCATAATTATCAGTTGGATCAATATGCGTTACTTCAAAAACCCCTTTTGTCAGTGTTCCCGTTTTGTCAAAAACAATATATTTGGCACTGGCAAGAGCTTCGAGATAATTTGAACCCTTCACCAAAATTCCTTTTGTTGAAGCACAACCAATGCCACCAAAGAAACTGAGTGGTATAGAAATAACCAAAGCACATGGACAACTGATAACGAGGAATGTTAACGCACGAATAATCCAATCAGCCCATGAGGCATCTTTCCCCATCAACATCAAAACAACAGGTGGAATTATCGCTAATGCCAATGCACTATAACAAACTGCTGGTGTATAGTATCTGGCAAACTTAGTAATAAAGTTTTCTGAACGTGACTTTTTCATACTTGAATTTTCTACCAAATCAAGAATTTTAGAAACTGTTGATTCACCAAATTCCTTTGTTGTTTTCACTTTAATTTCACCAGTCATATTAATAAAACCACTGATGACTTCATCGCCGCAATGTGCATCTCTTGGCACACTTTCCCCTGTCAAAGCACTCGTATTAAATGTTGTATTCCCTTCAACAATAATACCATCAATAGGCACTTTTTCACCAGGATTGACAATGATTTCACTACCTATTTCGACATCATCTGGATCAACTTTTTGAAGCTTACCATCTATCATCATATTAGCATAATCGGGACGAATATCCATTAATGCGGCAATATTACGACGACTTTTACCGACTGCAACACTTTGGAACAATTCGCCAATCTGATAAAACAGCATGACAGCGACACCTTCACGGAATTCACCTAAACACATAGCGCCTACAGTCGCAACAGCCATCAAAAAGTTTTCATCAAAAACCTGTCTTTTTAATATACCTTTTATCGCTTTTCTTAAAATATCATACCCAATAATCAGATAAGGTATTAGATAAAGTACCACTTCTACATATAAATTCACAGAAACATATGAAGTTAAAATCATGATTCCAATCATGAATCCTAAAGATAACAGAATTCTATAAAGAACTTTCTTTTGTTTTTTATTCATCATAACACTCCTATTCATTTTAATATATGTTCACTCATTCATATATCATCTAAATAAATATCCCTTTTTAAGGGAATTTATTCTATAAATAAATTTCACAGTCATCTTCTACGACTTTACAATTCTTATAAGCTTTTTGCATGACTTCATCAATATTAACTCCATCTTCAAATTCAACTTTTAGTTTTAAAGTCATAAAACTTAAAGTTGCATCTTTCACACCTTCTGTTTTTTTAACAGCTTCTTCCATTTTAGCTGCACAGTTTGCACAATCTACATCAACTTTATATGTCTTTTTCATCTTCTTTTTCCCCTTTCTTATTCTTCTACATGTTCCATACCCATAGACATGATTGTTCTAACATGATCATCATCTAATGAGTAAAAAATAACCTTTCCTTCACGTCTGAATTTAATCAATTTACTATCTTTGAGAACTCTCAACTGATGACTCACTGCTGATTGACTCATTCCTAAAACTAATGCGATATCTCCTACACATAATTCACTTTCAAACAATGCATAGAGAATCTTGATACGTGTTGTATCCCCAAAAACTTTAAATAAATCAGCTAATTCATATAAATATTCATCATCCGGCTGTTTATCTTGAACTCGCTTGACAATATCTTCATGAACTTCTAAATTTTCTTGATTCAATCCCATAACATCATCCTTTCAATGAACATATGAACATTTCTTCATATATAAATATATTACTATTATTCTTCTTTGTCAATAAAAACTTTACATAAATTTGATAGATTTGATTCTTCTCTTTCTGTTAGTATCATAGTAGATAAAATATTAAGAATGGAGTGAAGTTTTATGCTAAAAAAATTAAAAACCGGGCTCATATGTTTAATAATAGGAGAAATCATATCTTGGATTGTTTCTTTTGTTACTTTACCATCTTTTATTCATGGTTTTCTATTAGGTCTATCAGTTGGTTTAAAACTCATTAGTATCATTTTCATATTTATCATCATTATCAATTACCCTAAAGAAAGCAAACAATAACACAAATCATGTTATTTCTTCATTTCGTTTCCCATTCTTCATAAAGAATCTCATTTTTCAAAAAACTATAAATATGAAACATAAAAGAAGTCAAAGATAGAGACTTGTTAATATCTTGACTTCTTTATTGCTGAATACTATGAATCGTTCAAAAATAAGAAACGTCTTTTCATAAATGTGCTACTAATCAGTGAATCATTTTTACGCCCTTTTCCAAACAATCTTTTTATCTAATAGCATTATAAGCAAAATAAGATCCATTATAAAAAGATTCCAATATATATTTTGCATTCTATTTTATTTTTGAGTTCTCTTAACATCTTAAGTTGTTTTAATTAGAATGATAAGACGAATTATCAGAAACTTTTATAAGTGAACTACTATAAGACTGGAGTCTATCCAAATAATTTAATGGAAATTGTTTTAATAACATATACCTTTTCAGATTCTTTTTTAACATTTCAATAGTATCGCTTCTTTTTAACTTCAAATTTTTTACTGAAACATCCATATATCAATCCTCCTTTTGAATTTAGGCACAAAAAAACTATGTTGATTACAACATAGCTTATAGCCGAACCACTGTTATTGAGTTTGCCAAAATAGATATTTAGTTGATATACTCTACATTTTTTTACTCTATTAATAAAATGGAGCGGGTGATGGGAATCGAACCCACGTAGTCAGCTTGGAAGGCTGAAGTTCTACCATTGAACTACACCCGCTTGTCTGGTGCGGATGACAGGACTTGAACCTGCACGCCGAAGCACTAGATCCTAAGTCTAGCGTGTCTGCCAGTTTCACCACATCCGCATAAAATGGTGACCCGCAGGCGACTCGAACGCCTGACCCTCTGATTAAAAGTCAGATGCTCTACCTACTGAGCTAGCGGGTCAAAAACATGGTGCCGGCTAAAGGACTTGAACCCTCAACCTACTGATTACAAGTCAGTTGCTCTACCAATTGAGCTAAGCCGGCATAAAAAAATGGTGGAGGTTAACGGGCTCGAACCGCTGACCCTCTGCTTGTAAGGCAGATGCTCTCCCAACTGAGCTAAACCTCCATATGGTGACCTGTACGGGATTCGAACCCGTGAATGCATGCGTGAAAGGCATGTGAGTTAACCGTTTCTCCAACAGGCCTCAAAAATGGCGCTTGAAGTAGGACTCGAACCTACGACCGATCGGTTAACAGCCGATTGCTCTACCAACTGAGCTATTCAAGCATTTTCGATTGCCTAAATATATTATCATATCATTTCATGTAATGCAAGTCTTTTTTTAAAAAAAATAGAAGTCATTTTGACTTCTATAAATATTCTCCATTTTTACCCCAATTTTCAAATTCTTCAATAGAAAGATATTGCTGTTCCACAGGTATTTTGGTAATACGTTCAACTTCTTTCAACAGTTTTTCAGCAAACTCTTTTTTATATTGATAATCTGTTGTATGAAAAAGCTGACAAGATATTTTCATACATTCCATTTCCTGTCCTCTAAAATACATGACTTGATTATCTTCAATATGAATCATTAAGTTTTCTTCTTTTTTATTAGGTAAAATAGAAATTAATTGACCAGCACTTTCTTTTAATGCTTTTTCTTGATTTAATGTTAATGTTTTTGTTGTTGTAAATGTTATATACGGCATACTATTTTTCCTCCCATTTATCCATTATATATAAACAGCTTTAAAAATTATGACGAAATAGATAACATTTCATATGTTATTTCACCTAAAATCTTAACTCCTTCTTTGATCTTTTCATTGGTTGGTGTTGAATAATTCATTCTAAAACTATGACATTCTTTCGTATCATCATCTAAGAATGCATTTCCTGGTACAACTGCCACATTCTTTTCCAAAGCTTTTTTCACAAATGTCAACATATCAACACTTTCAGGCAATGTCACCCAGATAAACATTCCACCTGTTGGTATTGTATATTGAACATCCGGATGAAAATGTTTTTTCATTTCATCAAGCATTAAGTGACATTTTTGTTTATAAATCATTCGAATACGTTCAATATGTGCATCCATATCATAATTTTGAAGATATCGTGCCATAACTTTTTGAGCCCAAAGATTAGAATGAACATCACTGGCCTGTTTGGCAACTGTCATTTTTTGAATAATCGCTTTTGGTGCTATACAACAAGCCACACGCATTCCAGGCGCAATAATTTTAGAAAGACTTGCTGCATAAATAACCAATCCATCTTCATCCAATGATTTTATAGAAGGAATAGCTTCACCTTCAAATCTTAAATCTCCATAAGGATTATCTTCTAAAATAAGAACACCATTGTCTTTAGCTAATTTTAAAATTTCTTTTCTGACTTCCAATGACATTGTCATTCCTGTTGGATTTTGAAAATTAGGTATCAGATACATAAATTTTGGTTTTGGCTCCATTTGTAAAGCCTGTTTTAAAGACTCTAAATCTAATTGTCCATTTTTATATTCAATACCTCTTAAAACAGCACCTAATGATTTAAAAGCATTTAAAGCTCCTAAAAAACTAGGATTTTCACAAATCACAACGTCACCTTCATTACATAATATTTTAGCCACAAATTCCATAATCTGTTGTGATCCAGAAGTAATTATCATTTGATCATCAGCTTTCATAACCTGTTCATGACGATTAAAAAAGTGTGTCGCTGCCTGAATCAATTCCTGATCTCCTTCAGTAATTCCATACTGTAAAACACTAATAGGCTCATTAGTCAATATATCTGCAGATATTTTTTCAATTTCTTCAACTGGAAATGCTTCTGCTGATGGATTTCCTCCAGCAAAACTAATCATCTTTGGATCAGATGTTGCCTTTAATATTTCTCTAATTGCAGATGCCTTTACATTTGACATACGTTTTGCAAATTGATATTCCATCATAAAACCCCCTTATCTTATTGTTTATTATAAACCAATTTCATGAGAATAACTAGATATTTATCTCAACTAGCGATATAATAGATATAGGTGGTGATAGAAATGCAAGTTATTGTCGTTGTTTTAAATAAACTTGACTGTTTAGATGATTTGCTTGCAAACTTAAAAAGAGCTGGGGTACGTGGTGGAACAATCATTGAATCTACTGGTATGATAAAGACAATAGATGATTCTGATGAAAGCTATCTTTTAGGATCATTACGTTTGTTCTTAGAAAATCCCCGCCCTGAAAGCCGCACTATCTTTTTTATCGTAGAAGATGGTCAGGTAGATTTAGTCAGAAAAACAGTTGATGAATCAGTTGGTGGCATTGATAATCCAAATACAGGTATTGTTTTTGGATTACCTCTTACATTTGCAGATGGTCTTATAAAAAAATAAAGTTTCGGCTTTATTTTTTTATTAACCGAAACTTAGAATCATAATAAAGATGAAGTTCCTGACAAACTCTTTGATTGAAATCCATGAGTTGTTGATAATATTGATGATACTCATCTGATAGTTCACACATGGCTGGTATCAAAATATCATAATACCCACTATCTCTTAATCTGATCTTCATCTGACGATTTGGATAACTCAGTATACGATACCACCATTTTTGTTGTAACTCATAGTTTTTGATAACCATTTGCTTAATAGATTCATATGCATCTTCTTGATTCATCAATTGATTTTTATATACATTGACATCATGCCATACTTGTTTGAGCTGCTTTTGATTTGTTTTAGAAATCCACATCAAAAAGCGATACGTCCATGGAATTTTGATATGAAAATGATCCCAAAAATCAATAATACGATCATAAGCATTCTGTTGTTTTTGTGTACGAATATGAATATGAAGATAAGGTAGAAAATGCTCATAGAACATATCAAAGAATGGCTGAGGAATATTGTCAGACATGATTTGACATATATCATCCAATGAAAAAGAGTCATCTGTATTGTCACTTTCAATAAAATGATATAACTGTTTTAAACTTTCTTGTTGATAAGAAAGTTCTTTTTGTCTTTGTTTATAAATCTGTTGAAGATATTCTTTTTTCTTATCAATATCTAAATCTAGTAAATAACGGATATCTGCAATAGAGATAGACCAGCTACGATACAACATAATTTCGTTTAATCTTTGAACATCTTCGTCACTGAACTCACGATATCCATTTTGATTTTTATAAACATGAAGTAACTGTTGTTTTTCATAATAATAAATGGCTTTTTTTGTCACATGACATTGACTGCAAACTTCCTGTATTTTCATATCTCATTTCATCTCCCATTTTCATCATAAACTATCCCCTTAGGTCAATGTCAACAAAAAAAGTATCATTTCTGATACTTTATCCATTTGCTTTTAAATAACGTTTTAAAAATGTTCGTGTACGTTCTTCTTGAGGATGTTCGAAGATTTGTTCAGGTGTCCCTTCTTCTGCAATCACACCCTGATCCATGAAAACAACACGTGTTGATACATCTTTCGCAAATTCCATTTCATGAGTGACAACAATCATTGTCAAACCTTCATCAGCGAGTTCTTTCATAATATTCAAAACATCGCCAACCATTTCTGGATCCAATGCACTTGTTGGTTCATCAAAAAGCAAAACTTCAGGACTCATACATAACGCTCTTGCGATAGCAACCCTTTGTTTTTGCCCACCTGATAATTGTACACTGCTTTTATTTGCAAAAGCACTCATACCCACTTTTTCTAAATATTTGAAAGCCATTTGTTTTGCTTCTTCTTTATTTCTTTTTAAAACCTTGATTTGTCCAATCATACAGTTTTCTAATACTGTTAAATTGTTGAATAGATTAAATCCCTGAAACACCATACCAACTTTAGAACGATATTGATTCACATTGAAGTGACGATCTAAAATATCCTGATCATGATATAAAATATGTCCATCATCTAATCTTTCTAATAAGTTAATACAACGTAATAATGTTGATTTTCCACTTCCACTTGAACCAATAATTGTCACAACTTCACCTTTATGTATATCAAAATTGATATCATGCAAAACTTCTAATTGCTTAAATCTCTTTTTTAAATGTTGTACTTGAATAATTGTATCCATAATATCTCCTAACTGCAAAAGTCCTTGCTTTGTTTTTCAGAATTCAATCTTTTTTCGATATAATTTAAAATAAAGGTACTGATTGTTGTTAAAAATAAATAAATGATTGCAGCAACCAAGAAACATTCAATATATTTCATATTTGATCCTGCCACAGATGTCGTCTGAAAATATAATTCTGTTACAGAAATAACATTCAGCATAGAACTGTCTTTGATATTAACAATCAACTGGTTCCCAATTGATGGAAATGTATTTTTAATAGCTTGTGGAAAAATCACTGATATAAGTGTCTGGCTTGTTGTCATTCCTAAACTCTTTGCAGCTTCACTCTGTCCTGCATCAACAGATTGAATACCTGCACGAATGATTTCAGCCATATATGCTCCTGTATTAATAGAGATAATAAACAATCCAGCAACTAAAGGAGTCCAATTGAAAGCAGGCTTTAATAAATAATATAAAAACATAGCCTGTACCATCATAGGTGTTCCTCTAAATACCCAGATATAAAAACCTGTAATCCATTTTCCTAAGCGTTTGAATAGACGACTGACTGATGAATCATAATCATTGATTTCAATAGCTCTTATACCACCTACAACTAACCCTATAAGAAAACCACAAACAGTTCCTACAACAGCATATAATAAAGTAATTTGAATACCGTAACTGAACAGAGACATATTTTCAACAAATATTTCCCATGCTTTTGCAAAATCAATACTCATAAATTATTCTCCTGCTGGCTGTCTATCAACAGCTTCAGTCATCAGTTGTTTTCTTTCATCTACCGTAATCTTATCTAAAGATGCCTGTACCTGTTTAAAGAATTCACTATCTCTTGTTCCTTCTTTTAAACCAATAGATACTGTTGTATCACATTCAAAACCTTTTCCTTCATCAAAATGTACAATTGTTAAATCTTTATTGGCTGCAACAACACCTTCAGCAACAGCCATTTCTGCAGTGATTCCATCAACATCTCCCTGTTGTAAAGCAACAACCATTTCAGGATAAGTGGCTTTTGCTGTAGCATGATGAACACCTTTGATCTGATCAATAACATCATCATAGTTTGTTCCTTTTTGCCCAACAACATTTTTACCACTGAATTGTTGGATATCTGTAAACTTTGCTTCTTCACCATCTTTACGTACAATCATAATCATACCTTCGCTATCGTAATATGGTGTTGTAAAATCAATACCTTCTTCTCTTGTTTCATTCGCTGTCATTCCAGCAATAATGGCATCAATTTCACCAGATTCCAAAGCCACTGTTAATCCATCCCATGATATTTTCTTAATCACAAGTTCTTTTCCTAAATCATCCGCAATTCTTTTGGCAATCTGTACATCATATCCATCTGCATATCCAGCATTACCTAATGATACTGTTGTATCACTTTCCTGACTTGTCTGCCAGTTAAATGGTGCATAAGAACATTCCATTCCCACAACAAACTGATCTTTATTGGCTGATGCCTGTTCACCACCACCACATCCAAATAAAGTCATTGCCATAGCCATAGCCACTAAAACTTTTCCTAATTTTTTCATATAAACCCTCTCTTTCTATATACACATAAAATAAAAGCCGTGCTATTAACACGACTTTAATGACCATATTAATAGCGCCTCTTCATTTTCATGAAGGAGTGTTATGAGTATTTCCCATAACCCCAAGATAGAGATTTGCCAATATCTATCTTTCGGCAATGATTACCTTTCCCATTCTTCTTCGTTTGCCAACTCCAAATGGTACTCTGATACACTGCTGCCTCTAATTCTTTTATTTTACGTTCTTTATGCTATACTCTTTTTCATGTCTTGTCAACTTTTTTCACATTTTTTCACAAAAAAATATGAATTCCTGCTGATTTTTTTAAGATACAGTCATCTGTTTTTCTTCAATAATTCCTTTTAACGTCTGTAATCGTTCAATACTTTCTTTGGTAAAGATATCTTCTGGATCTGCTGATCCTTCATTTGCTAACATAACAAGTGAAATCCAAACCAAAACATTATAAATATTAATCTTTTGATTTTCTTTATTGTTTTCAATACGTTCACGTGAAATCCATTCAATCTCTTTCATATGATTTTCTACAAAATCATCCAATTCATTAATATACGTATATCCCATATAATGGAATCTTTGAACCAGTCGAGATTGTGAAATCAGTTCTGAATCTCTTTCAAACTGAAATTGAAATTCTGTATGCAATTTTTCTAAAATATTATTAATGCGTGGTGATGTATTGACATATTGTGCCAATGAATTGGCATTGATATCTGTTTTTAAAACTTTTTCAATATGCACAATACCCTTATTATATTCATCGACTTCTCTTGCAATCTGTACAAATTCTTCATCTAACAATTCTAATGATGCTGAAAGACGTGTTAATCGTCTACGAATATCCTTAGGAATTTCATACTGTGATTTGTATCCTAGCCCATGTTCTATTTCTGCCCATGAATGTTGTAATGTCGTACGAATCTGTAATTCAAAAATAATATCTTTATACGCAGAATACTCAATCAATTGACATCTTTCATCATTAAATTTAATTAACAGATGCAAAGAATTATAACCAAAGTCAATACGATCATCATAATTTTTCTTTCTTTTATCATTATATTCTACAATATCAAAATTTTCTTTTACACAATCATAAATACGATCAACATCATTTTCAAATAAAGTAATAATACGACAAGCCACAACATCTGTAATTTGACGAATGTCCGTATATTTATTCTTATATGTGATTTTTTTCATTAATGCGCCTTCGCTTTTAATCCTAATCGCCATATTAGAAATACGAAAATGATGGGTATCAATAATACGTGTAAAAATATCTTCAATATCATGTTTCAAAGAACGATAAACGTCCTGATTATCATGATATTGTTTAATAATTTTCTTTGCAGAGTTATGCATAAAATCACCTCATATTTTCATTATACGCTCCTTATATGAAATATTCATGAACAAAACACATAAGAAAAAAATGTGGCTATATACCACATTTAACTCATATCAATGTAATGGACTTCTTTTCCTTTTAAATGAACATAAATGATTCCAATAAGACCAGCTATAATAAAAGCAATTGAAATCAATTGAGCCATACGAATTGGTCCAAACATAAGACTATCTGTACGTAATCCTTCAACTGGGAAACGCACTAAACCATAGAATAGGAAATAACTAAAGAATTGAACACCCTGGTGTTTTTGAAATCTTCTAATCACAAACACAATAAGCAAAAAAGCCATTATATTTCCCATTGATTCATATAAAAATGTAGGATGATGATATACCCCATTCATATACATATTATCAATAATGAATTGTGGAAGATGCAAAGACTGTAAAAATGATAAGCTAACTTCTCCTCCATATGCTTCATGATTGAAAAAGTTTCCCCATCTTCCAAGCGCCTGGGCAATCAATACGCCAGGCATAATGGCATCACCAGCCAGTAATAATGGAATATCATGCTTTTTAAAGAAATAATAACTATAAATCAGTCCTGCAAAGATTCCACCTTGAATAGCTAAACCGCCATGCCAAATAGCAAAAATCTCTAATGGTTGAGAAGCATACATTTCATCAAAGGTAAAAATAACATACCAGATTCTAGCACCGACAATACCAATCAATAAGACTGCAAAGAAATAATCGGATAAAATATCTTTAGAATACCCTAATTGTTTAAAACGGTATTGCCCTAAAAAATATGCAATACATGCACCTGTGAGAATACAAACCGCATACCACTGAATATGGATTGGTCCAATAGTGACAAAAGTTGAAAAATCTTCAAAGAATGTCATGATGATTTACTCTTAATATTGTCAAGAATACGATTGACAAATTCCTTGCTTGAATCAAATCCAGAATCTTTAAGTTGCATATTCATCACAGCTGCTTCTATAATAGCAGACATACTTCTTCCACCAGTCACAGGCACGACAATCTTAGGAATTTGGATACCCAAGATTTCTTCCATAACGTCATCTTCTTCCATACCAATTCTTGTATATTCACGTGATGGAAGCCAACGTTCCAACTGAATAATTAAATCAACATGATCTTTTGGTAATACTGAGGCGACCCCAAACATCTTAGAAACATCAATAACCCCAATACCTCTGATTTCTAATAAATTGCGTAAAACTTCAGGAGCACGACCTACAATTCCCTGACCAATATGATAAAGTTCAATAGCATCATCAGCAATCAAAAAATGCCCACGTTTAATTAACTCTAAAGCAATCTCTGATTTTCCAATACCACTATCACCACGAATCACAACACCTTTACCATAAATATTTAAAAAGACTCCATGCATCAATGTTTCTGCTGCTAAAGCTTCATCAAGTGTTCCAGTTAAATCTATAGAAACACGACCTGTGGCCTGTGTTGTTTCAAAAATTGGAAAATTTCTCTTGATTGCAATATTTTTCAAAATTTCTGGACATGAATATCCTTTCGCAATAATAATACAAGGTGTTTCATCATTGGCTAATTTAGAAAAACATGCAAGTTGTGATTCTTTGCTCATTTCTTTAACGAAAGAAATTTCTTTTTCTCCAAATAATATAATTCTTCTAAAATCTGTATGTTTAAAAAATCCTGCCAATTCAAATCCTGGTCGATTCATTTCTGGCACAAAGACTTCTCTTTCCAAAGCTGATTCATCACCTGATATCTGATGAAATAAAGCTGGTTTCAATAAATCTTTGATTTTCACTGACTTTCCCATGTATTTCCTCCTACTCTAAGACCATTTTCAAGAAACGTCCTGTATGACTTTTTTGACATGCTGCGACTTTTTCTGGCGTTCCTGATACTACAATTGTACCACCATTGTCGCCACCTTCCAATCCTAAATCAATAATGTGATCAGCAACTTTAATCACATCAAGATTATGTTCAATCACAATCACAGTATCACCCTGTTCAACAATACGATTTAAAACTTCAATCAGACGTGCTACATCATGACTATGTAAACCAGTCGTTGGTTCATCTAAAATATATACTGTTTTTCCTGTTGCTTTCTTTTGTAATTCACTGGCAAGCTTCACACGCTGCGCTTCTCCACCAGATAATGTTGTGGCGCTTTGACCAAGTTTTATATAACCAAGTCCTACATCATAAATCGTTTGAAGCTTAGAACGAATACGTGGTAAATTATCAAAGAATGTTAAAGAATCTTCAATGGTCATCTCTAAGACATCATAGATAGTCTTATCTTTATAAGTCACCTGTAATGTTTCTTCATTGTAGCGTTTACCACCACATTCTTCACAAGGTACATAAACATCAGGTAAAAAATGCATACTGATACGTTTGACACCATCACCTTGACACGCTTCACAACGTCCACCCTTGACATTAAATGAAAAACGTCCTTTATCATATCCACGCATTTTTGCTTCAGGTGTTTTCGCAAACAATTCACGAATATCATCAAAGACACCTGTATAAGTCACAGGATTAGAACGTGGTGTACGTCCAATCGGATCTTGTGAGACTTCAATGACTTTATCTACATTTTCTAAACCAAGAATTTCTTTATGTTTTCCTGGTTTTTCTTTAGAATGATAAAGTTTTGCACGCATGGCTTTACATAAAATTTCATTCACCAATGTTGATTTTCCACTTCCTGATACACCCGTTACACAGATAAATTTTCCAAGTGGAAATTTAACATTAATATTTTTTAAGTTATTTTCCTTAGCACCTTTTACTTCAATATATAGTCCATTCCCTTTGCGTCGCTTTGATGGAACTGGAATCTTATATTCTCCTGAAAGATATTTTCCAGTGATAGAATGGGGATTCTTCATGACTTCTTCAGGTGTTCCTGCTGCGACAACCTGACCACCATGAACCCCGGCACCTGGCCCAATATCAATAATATAATCAGAAGCACGCATCGTATCTTCATCATGTTCTACAACAATCACACTATTGCCTAAATCACGCATATTACATAACGTTTTAATTAATTTTTCATTATCGCGTTGATGCAAACCAATAGATGGTTCATCTAATACATAAAGAACCCCTGTTAAACGTGAACCAATTTGTGTTGCTAAACGGATACGTTGTGCTTCTCCTCCAGACAAACCACCAGCACGTCTTGATAATGTCAGATAACCTAATCCTACATCATTCAAGAATGTTAAACGATCTTTAATTTCCTTAATAATCAGACGTGCAATATTTGTTTCTGTTTCATTCAGTTTTAAATTCTGTACAAAATCAAGTGCTTTTTCAATAGACATATCAGTAAATTCACTGATATTTAATCCACCCACCTGTACACTTAAAACTTGTTCATTCAATCTTTTTCCCTGACATGTTGGACATGTATGTTCAGCCATAAATGAAGCATACCATTCTTTTGACCATGAAGAAGTTGTTTCTTCATAACGTCTTTGAATCAGTGTTTTCACACCTTCGATTGGTTTTGTCGTTTGAGAAACATTTCCTGAACTTGACTGTAATGTATATGTAATAGGTTTATCAGAACCATATAAAATAATATCTAATTCTTTCTTACTAAAATCTTTAAGCGGTTTATCTAAGTCAATATGATATTCTCGACATAAAACAAGAAATCTCTGCCATTCAATACGATCAGTTCCTACTGATGTTTTGAAATAACGAATTCCTCCCTGATTAATACTTAATGACCAGTCAGGAATCAATAAATCATTATCAACTTCATTTTTCACACCAATCCCTTTACAATCTGGACAGGCACCCAATGGGTTATTAAAAGAAAATAAACGTGGTTCTAATTTAGGAACACTAAATCCACAATATGGACAAGCTAAATGTTGAGAAAAAAGCTTTTCTGTTTTTTCATTCAAGTTTTCAACAATAACTTCCCCACCTGTTAATTTTAATCCTGTTTCCAAAGAATCCGCTAAACGTGAGCGATATCCTTCCTTTTTAATAATTCTATCCACTACAACATCAATATTATGTTTTTTATTTTTATCCAAAACAATATCTTCATCTAAAAGACGCATTTCACCATCCACTTTGACACGTAAAAAACCATCTTTCGCTAATTGTTCAAATAAATCCTTATGTGTTCCTTTTTGATTACGACACATTCTTGCTAGAACCTGTAATTTTGTTCCATCTTCATATTGATCAATTGTATCAACCATTTGTTTAATTGTCTGTGATTCAATCAACACATGATGGGTTGGACAATAGGCATGTCCAACTCTGGCATACAACAATCTTAAATAATCAAAAATTTCAGTCACTGTTCCAACTGTTGATCGAGGATTATTTGATGTTGTCTTTTGATCAATCGCAATCGCCGGTGATAAACCATCAATACTATCCACATCAGGCTTTTCCACACCACCTAGAAATTGTCTGGCATAAGCACTTAATGATTCAACATAGCGTCTTTGTCCTTCCGCATAAATCGTATCAAATGCCAGTGATGTTTTTCCACTCCCAGATAATCCTGTCATAATGACAAGCTGATCTCGAGGAATTTCTACATTTATATTTTTTAAATTATTAACTCTTGCGCCTTTGATAATAATTTTATCTTTGTTCATACTTCCTCAAACTCCTTAATATCTTTTCCTTACTCAAACCTTGCAACTGCAAATCATAGGCTTCATCTAACATCTGCTTAAATAAATGTGTTGAAGTCAAACCATTTGCTAATAAATCATCACCACGAATCAGTGGCAATGGCGCTTGAACACCTAAACGTTTTTGCTTATCTTGAATATATAACCAAAACTCATCATATTGTTCCTGAGCTACTTTTCCCCTTCCTAACTTATCACAACAGCTTATATAAATCAAATCATTCATAGAAACTTTTCCATCAATCTTCTTTAAAAGTCTTAAATAAGATAAATCCTTTGCATGATGACGTGACATATTCATTAAATGCATATGATACATAATCATTGTGGAAATATATTGTCTTTCTTTTTTAGATGTGATGATTGGAACATTTTGAAACACCTGCACACCTGCTTCATTATGTTTAGGCGCATGTCCTTCTTTGGTTGTTACCAAAGGTTTTCCTATATCATGAAGTAAACATGCCCACATAAACCATAGAGGATGATCCGTTTTCTTTTTCACATGACTGGCTACATCTATAACCAGCATCGTGTGCGTGAAAACATCATCTTCAGGATGAAAATCTAAACGCTGATGCGTTGTTGTCAGAGCCTGTAAATAAGGTGGTAAAGCTCCTATATCTTTTAAAAACATAAATCCTAATGATGGTTGTGGTGCCATCAGGATTTGACAATACTCCTGATAAATTCTTTCATATGATAAATGATCCAGCATATGTGACTGTGCCATAGAACGACATAGATTCAAAGTCTTCTCTTCAACTTGAAATTCAAATTGGGCGACAAAACGTGCCACTCTTAAAACACGCAAAGGATCTTCCATGAAATGTTCAGGATCCACACAACGAATGATATGCTGATCAATATCTGATAAACCACCACATAAATCAATGACACGTTGTTCTAAGTAATCATACATGAGTGCATTCATTGTCAGATCACGCCTCAAAACAGCTTTTTCTAATGGTAAATCAGGATCAATCATCACTTCAAAATCCTGATGCTTGTGACCAGTTTTTGTTTCCTGTCGAGGTAAGGCAAAGTCATAATGAGGAAGCTCTTCTAACTGAACAATCGCAAAAGATTTTCCAAATGTATGAACATGACCATATTTTTGTAAAATAGCACACAGTTTTTCATAACTTAAATGATATACTTCTACATCTACATCATGCTGATCATAACGTCCTAAGATTTCATCACGAACAGATCCACCGACAATATAAACTTTTCCACCATGAGCAATCATATCATCAAAAATCTCTTGAGCCAAAGCATCTATTTTCATTACTTTTCACCTTTAAGTTCCATAATAATATCTCTTAATTCCATAGCTCTTTCAAAATCAAGCACTTTCGCAGCTTCTTTCATTTCTTTTTCTAGATCTGCAATCAGTTTCTTCTTTGCTTTTTGAGGTGCTTTTTTACCTTTTTGTAATAATGAAGAAGCTTCTTCCATTGTTTCTTTACCTTGAATTAAATCATGAATTTCTTTATGAATAGTCTGTGGAATAATATGATGTTCTTTATTATAGGCTTCTTGAATTTCACGACGACGATTTGTTTCATCAATCGCTTTTTGCATAGATTCTGTTATATGATCACCATACATAATCACTTTTCCATTCGCATTTCTGGCCGCACGTCCAATCGTCTGAATTAATGAGCGTTCACTTCTTAAGAACCCTTCTTTATCCGCATCTAAAATACAAACTAGAGAAACTTCAGGTAAATCCAACCCTTCTCTTAACAGGTTAATTCCCACCAGTACATCATATTTTCCAAGTCTTAAATCTCTTAAAATTTCAGTACGTTCTAATGTTTTTGTATCTGAATGTAAATAAGCGACTTTTAACCCTACTTCTTTTAAATAAGCACTAAGATCTTCAGCCATACGTTTTGTAAGTGTTGTAATTAAAACTCTCTCTTTTTTATCAATACGTTCATGAATTTCATCAATCAGATCATCAATCTGATTTTTTGTTGGACGAACATCAATAATAGGATCCAACAAACCTGTTGGACGAATAATCTGTTCTGCATATTCACCATGTGTTTTTTCTAATTCGTAGTCACCTGGCGTTGCCGAAACATAAATCACCTGATTAATAATCTTTTCAAACTCTTCAAAACGCAATGGTCGATTATCCAAGGCACTTGGTAAACGGAAACCATATTCAACCAATGTTTCTTTACGGCTGCGATCCCCATTAAACATACCTCTGACCTGTGGTAACATCACATGACTTTCATCAACAATCATTAAAAAGTCATCTGGAAAATAATCAATTAAAGTATAAGGACGTTGTCCTGCTTTTCGCCCATCAATATGACGTGAATAATTTTCAATTCCTGGGCACATCCCTACTTCTCTTAACATTTCAATATCATGACGTGTACGCTGATCTAGACGTTCATATTCCAGTGGTTTCATAGCATCCTTAAAATATTGTAAACGGTCTTGAAGTTCTTCGGAAATCGTATCACAGGCATGTAACATTTGTTCCTTTTTTGTGACATAGCCATAAGCCGGATAAATCGTATATGTTTTATAACGACTCAAGACTTTACCAGTCAAAGGATCTACCTCACTGATTCCTTCCACTTCATCACCAAAAAGCTCTATACGAATCAGCCAGCTTTCTGTATGTCCAGGTACAATTTCAATGACATCACCACGTACCCTGAATGTCCCTTTTGACTGTTCGATATCATTTCTTTGGTATTGACGATCTACAAGATAAGTTAAGAGTTCGCGACGATCAATTTCCTGACCAACACGTAATGAGAAAATCATTTCTTTATATTGTTCAGGATTTCCTAAACCATAAATAGAAGCCACTGATGCAACGACAATCGTATCTCTTCTTTCTAATAAAGAATTCATGGCTGCTGAACGCAACATTTCTATTTCATAATTTGTTTTTGCATTTTTATCTATGTATGTATCACTTTTTGGAATATAAGCTTCTGGCTGATAAAAATCGAAGTTAGAAACAAAATATTCCACACGATTTTCAGGAAAAAATTCTTTTAATTCTGAATATAATTGTCCAGCTAAAGTTTTATTATGGGCTAATACCAGTGTTGGTTTATTCACCTGAGCAATAACATTAGAAACAGTAAATGTTTTTCCTGTTCCCGTTCCTCCCAGTAAAACCTGTTCCTTTTTTCCAGCACGTATTCCATCAACCAGCTGTTGAATAGCTGCTGGTTGATCACCCATTGGTGAATATTTGGAAACTAATTTAAATTGTTCCATTTTAGCACCTCCCTATTGAATCAATTGATTCACTTTTTGTAGATAAACATCCTCTTTTTCTTGATACAAATGATATGTTAAAGCACTTAAAAGAATTAAACGATCATTTTGAGAATAAATACCATCCTGTTTTAAAGCATAATCTTTTTCAAATGCTTCTAAGGCTGTTGTTGTCTGATGTGAAAAATATCCATCCTGACGATCTAATGAATAACCTAATTCTTGAAGCATTTCCTGCATATATTGAATATTATCATCAACATCATCATATTGATAAGATTGTTTCATTTCACCTACATGAAAATCATGGATATTGGTTTCATCAATGACATAATCTGGTTCTAATCCTGTACCATTGATCCATGTTCCATGAGGAGTTAACCATTTTTCATGAGTGTATTTCAATACAGATGAATTAGAAAGAGTCACTTGTGTTTGTGCAACACCTTTACCATAAGTCGTTTCACCAATCAATTGATAATCTAAATTCTCTTTCAAACCTGCACTTAAAACTTCTGAAGCACTGGCAGTTTGCTGATTCACTAAAATATAGCCATGTTCAAATACATATTTTTCCCGACTGGTTGCTTTATATTCTTCCGTTTTGCCATCTTTATCCTGAAGGGAAAATAATGTTTGTCCTTCTGGTACAAATAAATCAAGAATCTCTTGGGCGGCATTCAAATAACCTCCACTATTATCTCTTAAATCAATAATAATGTGGTTGATTTTTTGTGATTTCATATCTTGCAGCTTCGTTTCAATAACTTCATGAATATTTTCACCAAAAGTCACAATTCTTAAATAACCAACTTTCTGTTGGTTTACAGTCATAATAGAAGACGCAATTGATGTATCCACATTTTGACGTGTTGCTGATAGATTTTGACTTTTTCCATCTCTTAATAGACGTAAAGCAACTTGACTCTGACTTTCACCCTGTATCATTTCTTTAACTTTATCTGATGTATATCCAGCGATTGAAGTTCCTTCAATGTGCGTAATAATATCTCCTTTTTGTATACCCGCTTTTTGAGCTGGCGTATTTTGATATACATCCAACACAATAGCACCATCATCTACCATTGTATACGTAATCCCAATACCTTCAAAAGTCCCATTAATAGACGTGCCTAATTCCTGTGACTGTTCCAATGATAAATATGAAGAATAAGGATCTCCTAATGCTAAAACCATTCCATTTAGCATACGTTCCTGTAAACTTGTATCATTATCACTTGTATCTAAAAAATCATTTTCAATAATTTGCGCAATTTCATTATAGACATCATTATCATCACCATAATGATTGGACTGGAAGTCATGAATAAAATAACCACCAACACCTCCAATCACCAGACATAAAATACAAGCCATCATATAGATAGGTCCTTTTTTTAATCTTGTTTTCTTTTTTTGATCATATTCAAACTGAAAATCGTCCATACATACACCTCGTTTTTTTATTCTATCATAGATGACAATTATTTTTAACTCATAAACCCTTTTTTTCTACAAACAAAGAAAAGCAATCCTAAGACTGCTTCTTTAAAAAGTTTTGAATACATTGTTGTGTTTCGTCACTAATAATATGTTCAATACGACAAGCATCTTCTTCGGCCTGTTTAACACTCACACCAATAGAAACAAGGAACTCTGTTAAAATCTGATGACGACCATACACTTTTTCTGCAATACGACGTCCTTCATCAGTAAAATCAATATATCCCTTATCATCTACAACAATCAATTGAGATTCTTTTAAAAGTTTAATTGCACGTGATACACTTGGTTTAGAAAAATCCATAGTATGTGCAATATCAATAGAACGAACATATTCATTTTGATTCTTTAAGATTAATATCGTTTCTAAATACATTTCACCTGATTCATGCAAGTCCATTTTTGTCACCTCATATCAATTTATATCATTATATCACACTTCACTATCCCAATGCTACATCTAATATCATCATGATGACAAAACCAATCGCAAAGCCAATCGTCGCAATATTTGAATGTGTCCCTTGCGAACCTTCAGGAATCAGCTCTTCTACAACGACATATGCCATTGCGCCAGCGGCAAACGATAAAAGATAAGGCAAAATCGGTACAAAAAACTGTGACAGGACAATCGTTAATATAGCACCCATAGGTTCAACAACCCCAGATAACATCCCATACAAAAAAGCTTTTCCTTTAGACACTCCTTCACTTTTTAACGGCATAGAAATAATAGCCCCTTCTGGAAAATTCTGTATTGCAATACCCAATGATAAGGCAATAGCCCCAGCAATAGAAACATCACTATTGCCCATCAAGGCTCCTGCAAAAACAACTCCAACTGCCATCCCTTCAGGGAAGTTATGCATTGTGACTGCTAAAATTAACATTGTTGTACGTTGCAAGTGCGATTTCCTTCCTTCTACCTGATGATCCAAATGCATATGTGGAATAGTACGATCTAAAAATAATAGAAAGAAAATTCCCAATAAAAAACCAACTGCCGCAGGTATAAAAGACAATTTTCCTAAACTTGCTGACATATCTAAAGCTGGAATCAAAAGTGACCAGACTGAAGCCGCAATCATCACTCCAGAAGCAAATCCCAGCAGAACTTTTTGAACACGATTATCCATTTTTTGTTTCATAAAGAAAACACAGGCTGCACCTAATGTTGTCCCAATAAATGGTATCATAATACCAATCAAAACAGATGTATTCATGTTTTAACACCTCTTTTCTTTAGGCATTATCTTACTATATATCATTTTATCTTTCAAAATATATGATAAAAAATATCTGTCATACATTTGACACAAGAATCAAATCGTCTTTTGACATAAAAAAATCTTGGGAATACAATGTACTCCCAAGAAGTTTCTAAATTATTTAGTTAATTCAGCGAAATATTTAATAGTTCTAACCATGTTAGAAGTATAAGAATTTTCGTTGTCATACCAAGCAACAGTTTGAACTTCAGTAGTTCCGTTATCTAATGCTTTAACCATAGTTTGAGTTGCATCAAATAATGAACCATAAGTCATTCCAATAATATCTGAAGATACTAATTGTTCTTCAGTGTATCCAAATGATGGAGTTACAGCTGCTTTCATAGCTTCGTTAACTTGTTCTACAGTAACTTCACCTTCAACAACTGAAGTTAAGATAGTTGTAGATCCTGTAGGAACAGGTACACGTTGAGCTGAACCGATTAATTTTCCATTTAATTCAGGGATAACTAAACCGATAGCTTTTGCAGCTCCAGTTGAGTTAGGCACGATATTAACTGCAGCAGCACGTGCTCTTCTTAAGTCACCTTTTCTATGAGGTCCATCTAATACCATTTGGTCACCAGTATAAGCATGTACTGTTAACATGATACCAGATTTGATTGGTGCTAATTTGTTTAATGCGTTAGCCATAGGTGCTAAACAGTTAGTTGTACAAGATGCAGCTGAAATAATTGTATCATCAGCAGTTAATGTTCCTTCGTTTACACCAAATACAACAGTTGGTAAATCATTTCCAGCTGGTGCAGAAATAACAACTTTTTTAGCTCCTGCATCAATATGAGCTTGAGATTTAGCTTTAGAAGTATAGAAACCTGTACATTCTAATACTACATCTACTCCTAATTCTCCCCAAGGTAATTTAGAAGCATCTGCTTCTTTGTAGATTTCGATTTCTTTTCCATCTACTACGATTGAAGATTCTTTAGCTTCTACTGTATCAGCTAAAGCATATTTACCTTGAGCTGAATCATATTTTAATAAGTGTGCTAACATTTTAGGATCTGTTAAGTCGTTGATTGCAACAACTTCATATCCTTCAGCTCCAAACATTTGTCTAAATGCTAGACGTCCAATACGTCCAAAACCGTTAATTGCTACTTTTACTGCCATTTTTATGACATCCTCCTTACTAATAATTTATGTCTATATTATAGTCCACAAACCCAAAGAAATCAATAAAAGTTGTGCGCTTTATATAATTTTTTTCACAAGAATGAAAATCTTTTCTCGTTTTTTAACTTCGCTTAACTCAATATTAACGCAAGAAAAAATCAATTTTCTATGAATAATCCAACACAAATTTCTCTATAATGAATTATGGAGGTACACTTATGCATTTTATACCCACTGTGATATTAAAAAAGAATTCTAAAGAATATGCTTATGATATTTTCTCAAGATTATTAGAAGATCGCATTATTATGCTCTGTGGTGAAATTAATGATGAGATGGCAAGCTCCATTGTCAGTCAGCTTCTCTATCTTGAATCATTGGACAGTCAGGCTGATATTGATATGTATATTCATTCTCCAGGCGGCAGTGTTTCCGCTGGTTTGGCTATCTTCGATACGATGAATTTTGTAAAATGTGATGTCTCAACCATCAGTATTGGTCTTTCAGCCAGTATGGGTGCTTTTTTATTAGCTGCTGGAAAAAAAGGAAAACGCTATGCATTAGAAAATAGTGAAATTATGATTCATCAGCCTCTAGGTGGAGCACAAGGTCAAGCCAGTGATATTGAAATTTCTACCCGTCATATATTAAAACAAAAAGAAAAGCTCAATCGCTTATTAGCTCAAATGACCAATCAACCCTTACGTCGTATTAAAAAAGATACTGATCGTGACTATTTTATGAGTGCCTATGATGCATTAGATTATGGGTTGATTGATGAAGTATTAAAAAACAATCAAGGTGAAACACTTTGATTGTTTTTTAGTATAACTTGTAATTGTCCATCTTCTAGATTTAAACTTTCAATAGGTAAATCAATCTCATATTGAATCTGGTTATCTTTCCAAATGATATGTGAGTCTTGTAAAAAAGACTTCAGAAAACTCATAATAGGAAACTGTAAAAATAAATATTCAACCTTGCCTTGAATATTTTCAAATACAAAGTGCTGATTTTCATATTTCAAATTGAACTCACACAAAACATCAACATGATATTGATTATACAAAACAACTGATGTCAACAAGAGATGATCTTCTTTTATTTTCAAATTCATTTCCTGTAAAACAACATCATACTTTTTTAAAACTGACTGTAAAATAAAGGATAATCCTATTTGCACTTCTGCTTCATTTAAAATCACTATATCACCCATATATTATATGTATAGCGTGATCAAATATGTCATCGTTCTAAAACAGGGTACTTTTCAAAAATATCAAAAGCATCAAAATATTGATTTTCCATCGGAATCCAGCGATGAATAAACTGATCTATTTTTTCAGGATTCCTTTTGAATAAACGTTCTTTTTGCGTAAGTGGCGAAATCTTTAAAACAATTCCATGCGTATAATAACGTTGTAAAGAAGGATGTAATGCATAGCTACCCTCAATAATGTTAAAGGGTGAATACGGTATTTCCTGAACTGTTTGAAATGACATCGTCTGACAGTCAAAAGGCTGATAAAAAACAGTTTGTTGTAAAGATAAAGGTTTTAAGACCGTTTCTAAAAAGCGTTCATAATGCACATTACCACAGGTTGCTGTAACCTTTGTGGTGTACGCATTTCTAATGGCAAAAAGAAATCATCCATATGAAAAACATGCGCATGCCATTTTTCTTGTAAACTTTGAGCTAAAGTTGTTTTACCACTGCCACTCATCCCATCAATAGCAAGTAAAAATGATGATTGCTTAGATAAATCATCCATCAGTTCATCCATTCTCATTTAAGATTCTCCTTCTTGATTTTGACTTTTCACTAAGATAAAAGTCGATAATAAAACAAGTATACATCCTATTACTTTCAATAATGTTAATCCTTCATTCAACCATAAAACACCAACAACAATACTTGTGATAGGCTCTAAAGTTGATAAAATAGCTGTTAAAGATGCCCCTAAACAATAAATACCTTTTTGCAGTAAAACAACACCAATTAAAGATGTCAGCACAGCCACAACAGCTGATAAAATATATGCTTCTATTGGCATGATATGGATACGTCCTAGTACCATGGCTAAAACCAGTATCACAATCGTATTCATAACGACCAGATAAAAATTAAAAACATAGGGACTCATATAACGAATCGAAGAATGATCCATACCCACCATATAATAAGCAAAGAAAACACCTGATAAAATCGCTAATAAAGCGCCTAATAAAGAAGATGCAGATGAATCCATAAAACAGAAAATACCTAGGATGGCTAAAACAAGACATAAAATCTGTTGCTTGTTGAGTTTTTGCTGATAAAACAAAAAATTCATACAGCATACAAACAATGGATATAAAAAGTGTAGAACCGTTGCACTTCCTACTCCTATATATTCATAAGATGAATACAATAAGACAATTGTCAATGTATTTCCAAAAAAGCCTACTTTGAAAACATCTAAAAGCTGCTGACGATTCAATCGTAATGATTTTCCCTGATAAAGAACAATAAATAAAAATAACGGCAAGACAAATAAATGCCTTAAAAAAGCCAATTGTATACCATTATTCCCCATTGCATATGTCATTTTCCCAATAGCTGGTGTTACTCCAAAAAGAATAGTAGCAATCATTGTAAAAATAATACCTTTGCGTTTAGTATTCATTAAAAAACTCCTTAATTCTTTGACGATCATGTGTATATGTTAATGCCAGCATTAATAAAACTCTGGCTTTTTGTGGTGTTAAAGTATTTCCTGGTATACAACAATGATGAGGATCAAACACTTCATCATCAAAAACAATACCTTGTGTCACTCTTGAACAACGGACAAAAATAATGCCCTGTTTTGATAAATCTTCAATCGCATGTAACCAGTCCTGACTATAATTCCCACTTCCTGATCCTGTTAATATAATTCCTTGATGATTTAAAGCTAAAGAATAGAGAATTTCATGACTTGCACCCGCATAAAAATAAGCAATTCCTACTGCTGGTAAGTCATTATAATTTTGGCTAGAAAAAAGAGATTGAAGAGTATGTTTTTTAAATGTTTTTGAAAAGAAATGAACTTCATGGTCTTGCATATAACCCAAACATCCAAATGCCTTTTGTTCAAAAGCATCTACCTTAAAATTATTGACTTTTTGGATATCTCTACCCGAATATATCGTACTCGAAAAAAGCCCCATGACACCCTGATTATAGGCTTCATCATTAGCTGCCAGACAAACAGCCTGATATAAATTATAAGGCCCATCAGCACTGGTTGCTGTGGCAGGACGCATAGCCCCTGTCACAACAACTGGTTTAGATGTATGTAATGTCAAATTCAAAAAATAAGCCGTTTCATCTAAAGTATCTGTTCCATGAGTCACCACAATACCATCAATATCATCACGTTCAACCAGTTCATTAATCTGACGTGACAACATAATCCATCTTTGTGGTGTCATCTCATTACTATCTACATTCATTAATTGATATTCTTTAATATGTGCAACTTGATTTAACATAGGAATAGATTCAATAATTTCATTAACATCCATTTCTCCTGCATGGTAGGCTACAGCTTTTCCTATCTGTCCTCTCCCAGCAATCGTTCCACCAGTTGCGACAATTGCAATTGTTTTCATATATTCTCTCACCCACAGGACATTCTATCATTTTATGATTGATGAAACAATAAAAAAACCACCTGTTTGGTGGCTATTCTATCTCTTGAAGTAAATAATTCTCATCTAAAAGTGGTTTAAAATTCAAACAAGTTTCACGACTTGTTTTTTGAGATATTTCTGACAATAAGATAGGTGTATACTCATCATTTAAGACTGTGTGAGGATTATCTTGAATGAGATGTAAAATAATCTTTAAATCTCCATCTCCAATTACAATATCATGACGATGACAAAGATTCTGTAAAATCTTTAAAGTCATCTGTTGTAGACGATGGTTCAAGCGATAAAAATTCATCATAAGCTCTCCTCCTTTTTGAGTATATTGTGAAATTCTTATATACTTTTCTTATTTAAATATATTATAATAGATTTAAAATATGTATACAATGTACACATATTCATGATTTATACAATATTAGACACATTGGTTCAAACTGTCCAATATTGAAGGAGGGGATTTGAATGAGAACTGAATATCGTAACGCAACACGTTCAAAATTATTAATAAAAAAAGCTTTTATTGATCTTTTAAAAGAAAAACCTGCCAGCAAAGTGACAGTCACTGATATTATTCACAAAGCCAATATTAGTCGTGGGACATTCTATGCCCATTATTTAGATACAAAGGATTTACTAGAGAGTTTTCAGCGTGAATTCATTGAACAGATTTTATATTTTACACGTAAAAATCATAAGCTGACATTAGTTGAACAGCTCAATACATTATTAATGAAAATTTTAGATATTTTAAAGAATGACTATGAAACATACTGTATTTTATCTAATCAGGATTTTACATTTGAATTTTATAATGAAATGAGAGATGCAATGATTCAAGAATTACAACAGGAGTTTTCTCTTTCTCCAGAAACCAAAAGAAGACTTCATATATTCATTGGTGGCTTTATGATATTATTAAGAGAATGGCTTCAAAATGAAAATTTTGAATCTATGGAAGAATATGCCCATACAATGTCTGATCTCATTCTTCATAATTTATAGGGGTTTTTATGAATAATCAGTTAACACATGGTTCTATTACCAAATCATTAATTTTCTTTGCCATACCGATGATTATTGGGAATCTTCTTCAACAGTTCTATAATGTCGCAGATACCTTCATTGTTGGACAATTTCTTGGTTCCAATGCTTTAGCTGCTGTAGGATCCTCTTTTACTTTAATGACCTTTTTAACATCTGTTATTCTAGGGTTATGTATGGGAAGTGGAATCTTATTTTCAATGTATTATGGTGGTCAACAAATAGATAAAATGAAAACTTCTTTTTTTATTTCTTTTATTGGCATTATGATTTTTACAGTCATTCTAGAAATATTATGTCTCATTTTTATTCATCCTATTTTACATTTTATGAATATTCCCCAAGATATCTATCAACAAAGTTATGATTACTTATTTATCATCTTTATCGGTTTCTTTTTTACTTTTCTTTATAATTATTTTGCTTCTTTATTAAGAGCATTAGGAAATTCTAAAGTGCCTCTTTATTTTCTTGCGATTGCAACCATCATCAATATTATTTTAGACGTTTATTTCATTGTCTCTTTTCATATGGGAGTCAGTGGTGCTGCCCTTGCGACAATTATTGCGCAAGCGGTGAGTGGTTTTGGTATTATGATTTATGTTTTCATCAAACAAAAAGATTTATTACCAACACGTCAACACTGCTATTTTGATAAAGACATTATCAAAAAGATTAAAGATTATTCATTATTAACATGCATCCAGCAATCTGTTATGAACTTTGGTATTTTAATGATTCAGGGATTAGTCAATAGTTTTGGTGTCATCACAATGTCTGCTTTTGCGGCAGCTGTGAAGATTGACTCTTTTGCCTATATGCCTGTTCAGGATTTTGGCAATGCCTTTTCAACCTTCATCGCTCAAAACCAAGGTGCCAACCTACCAGAACGTATCCACAAAGGGCTTAAATCAGCTATCCTGATTTCTGGTATTTTCTGTATTTTCATTTCTTTAATTGTCTATATTTTTGCACCTACACTCATGCTGATTTTCATTCATCCTGAAGAAGTTGAAATTATTCGTCAAGGTGTTGAATACTTGCAGATTGAAGGTATGTGTTATTTAGGAATTGGATGCTTATTTTTACTCTATGGCTATTACCGTGGTGTTGGAAAGCCTGGCATTTCTGTTGTTTTAACAATTGCCTCTTTAGGAACAAGAGTCGTTTTAGCATATATCTTTGCGCCAATATTAGGTACTGTTGCAATATGGTGGGCTATTCCTATTGGCTGGTTCTTAGCTGATACTATTGGTATTATTTATGGTATAAAAAAAGAAAACTGGACAAAACCAAGTAGATAAGATCAAACACTTATCTACTTTTTTGAAATAAATATTCCATAAAACAATTCTATTTATCTGATGATTTAACAAAAAATTTACAATTTTCATCAAAGAATAGTATATAATGTTGTTATAGGAGGAAAGGATTATGATATTAATAATAGTAGGTATTCTCATTGTTGTTTTGGTATTATATGTGATTGTCTCATATAATGCCTTAGTGAGAGAAAAAAATAAAGTGAAAACAAATTGGGCACAAATTGATGTTGTCTTAAAAAGACGTGCTGATTTGATTCCTAATTTAGTTGAAACTGTCAAAGGTTATGCCAAACATGAAAAGGAAACTTTGGATAGTGTCATGCAAGCCAGAAACACATATATGAACGCTTCTATTCCAAGTGAACAAATGGAAGCAGCGGGAGAATTGACACAGGCCTTAAATAAGATTATGGCAATTAGTGAAGCTTATCCTGATTTAAAGGCGAACACAAACTTTGTCAGTTTACAAAACGAATTGACACAAACTGAAGATAAAATCAGTTTTGCTAGACAATTCTATAATGATTCCGTTTATAGTTATACAAATAAGTTAGAGATGTTCCCTTCTAGCATAATTGCCAGTCTATTTCATTTTGAAAGATTTGATTACTTTGAAATTAATGAAAATGATAAAGAGATTCCTGAGGTGAAATTTTAATATGAAAAAGAAAATATGTCTGATATTTTCTTTACTACTCATTCTCATACCATCGTTATCTTCTTTGGTTTATGGAGCTGATACCCATTTAAATGACATCTCTATCCATACAACTTTAAATAATGATGGAAGTGCACATGTGCAGGAAATTTGGGATATCAATATTGAAGAGGGAACAGAAATTTATAAAGTTTTTGATAATATGGGAGATTCTCATATATCGAATTTTAATGTTGTTGATGATCAAGGCAAGCGTTATCAAAATATTGGTGAATGGGATGTCGATCTTGACAAAGAAGATAAAGATGGCAAATGTGGGATGATTCAAGATGGTGATCGTTATGAACTCTGCTTTGGTATTGGCGAATATGGACGAAGAACTTATACATTTGAATATGATATAGCCAATTTTGTTCAACAATATCAGGATACTCAAGGGTTTAACTATGCTTTCTTTTCAGAAATGGAGTTAGAACCTCAACATGTCAAGATTACCGTTTCATCTTCACATGATTTCAACAAAAGCAATGCGAAAATCTGGGCCTTTGGATATCAGGGTGTTGTCTATTTTGATCATGGTGATGTCATTATGGAAACACAAAGTGCTATACCTGAAGGTGCTAAGATGCAATTATTGATGCAAATTGATAATGAAACATTTACAAACGCTCATGTGAATGATCAATCTTTTCAAAAGATATTAGAAGATGCGATTGATGGCAGTGAATATGAAGACGAATTTTATGATCAGGGAGATTATTACAACTCTTTTATGTATAAAGATAATACTGCGATGATTATCGCTATTGTCTTTGCAGTGATAGGATTGATTGGTGCAGTTGTCGTCATATTGATTGTTGCTTATACAAGAGGTCGTGTTGATTTTCAATTCAACGATCATATTCCATTAAATCATGAACCACCAATGTTTAGAGACATTCCTTGTCAAAAAGATTTATTTCAATTCTATTACTATGCTAAAAAATTAGGTTTGATTACTGATCAAGATCGTGATGGCCTGATTGCTGCTATTCTATTAAGATGGATTAAAGAAAACTATATTGAATTTCAAAAAGAAGAAGTCAAACAATTCCTCTTCTTTAAAAAAGAAGGCTATTCAGTAGATTTAAATAACGATATTCCTATTACACATCCATTAGAGAAAAAGTTATTTCAATTTTTTAGACAGGCAGCTGGTTCTAATCAGGTCTTAGAAACAGATGAGTTTGAATCGTGGTGCAAAGAAAATTATGAAAAAATTGATGAATGGTTTGAAAGCATTGATGAATATATTGAAAATGAGCTAAGAGAACAACATTTATTAACATTAGAAACAACATATACATCATTTTTAAAAATCAGATTCTCACATAGCACTGATACTTATGATGCATCTATCAGAGAAGAAATGGAACATATCATAGGTTTAAAAACTTTCTTAGAGGAAATGAGCCTGATTGATGAAAAAGAAGTCATTGAAGTCAAGTTATGGGAAGAATATCTCATTTTTGCTTCTATTTTACAGATTGCCGATAAAGTTCAGGAACAATTAGGAAGATTATGTCCAACCTTCAATGAACAATCACAATTAGATACAATCTATACAATGCATATGGTTCATATGTTCTCACACAACAGTATGAAAGCTTCACATGATGCTTCTATAGCTGCAAGTGGTGGTGGCGGTTCATCATCATTTACAGGAGGCGGAGGTGGCTTCTCTGGTGGTGGCGGAGGCGGTGTCCGCTAAAATGAAAACATGACTTTGAAAGTCATGTTTTTTTATTTTCTAGTCATAAATGTGTACTTTAACGTCTAGCGTAAACTTCTATTCAATCACAAACTCAGCATAATAAGCTTTTTCATCATAGTCACTGCCACCACGAAAATCCTGGATTTCCTTACCAATGCGATATTCTCCTTGTGGTAATGTCCCATAAAGGTCATTCCATTGAATATCCCATTGTGTTAAGTTTTGCATTTTAATGGTATAAGACAAATCTTGCCAAATAGGTTTTTCTGGTGTTGAAAGTTCCTGCCACTTTCCATCTACCTTTTCTTCAATCCAGTATTTTTCACCTGTTTGAAGTTCACCTGTGATCTCTCCACCATTTTGGCTACAAATCAATGTTAAGCCTGTATTGCTGACATCTGTCGAAGACAAAGCAATTCCCCAGCTATCATCAGTTTGAATCAATTCAACAGTTGACTGATCGTTTTTAGCTATTTCATCGGCTTGCTGACATCCCATCAATAAACATGTTAATAAAGTCAAAGCCACAATTCTTTTTGATTTCATAAAACCCTCCTACTTAAATACACATGTCGCTGCAATCGCTTTTTGCCACTGCTTATAATATTGTAAAGCTTCTTGTTGATTCATGACTGGATGATATACTTGAGCAAAGTGATGATTTTTCTTGATATCATCCTGACTTTTATAAAAACCTATAGCTAAACCAGCTAAATACGCTGCTCCAAGAGCTGTTGTTTCTTTAACTTGTGGCTGTAATATATCAATATGAAGCATATCACTTTGAAACTGCATTAAAAATGCATTACTTGTTGCTCCACCATCTACTGATAGACTTTTTAAAGAAATATGTGCTTCCTGTTTCATCACTTCGATCACATCGCAACTTTGAAAAGCGATAGACTCTAAAGCTGCACGCACAATATGATTTCTTGAAGTTCCTCGTGTTAAGCCAAAGATTGTTCCTCTGACATCATTTTCCCAATAGGGCGTGCCTAACCCAACAAATGCTGGGATGAGATACACACCTTCATTATTCTTTAAAGATTGAGCCATAGCTTCTGTTTCTCCAACATTTTGTATTAAATGAAGACCATCTCTTAACCATTGCATAACACTTCCACCAATGAAAACAGACCCTTCTAAAGCATAAGTGATTTCTCCATGAAGTCCCCATGCAATTGTTGTCAATAAACCATTATTTGATGTTACAGGCATATGACCAGTATTCATTAAAATAAAGCATCCTGTTCCATAAGTATTTTTGATATCTCCTGATTGAAAACAAGTATGCCCAAATAATGATGCCTGTTGATCACCTGCAACTCCACAGATAGGTGCTCTAAAATGCAATCCACTCATTTGCGTTTCATCACTGTATCCATATATACATGAAGATTCTTTCACTTCTGGTAACATACTTCTAGGAATATCAAATAACGCTAATAAATCATCTTCCCATTTTAAATCATGAATATTATATAACATTGTTCTTGAAGCATTGGTATAATCTGTCGCATGTACTTTTCCACCAGTCAATTTCCAGATCAGCCATGTATCAATCGTTCCAAATAATAACTGATCCTTATGTTCATAATCAATATGATCCAATATCCATTTGATTTTGCTGGCACTAAAATACGGATTAATAATTAATCCTGTTTTTTCTTGAATCATAGGACTATAACCTTTTTCAATCAATTCATCACAAATATCCTGTGATTGACGTGATTGCCAGACAATGGCATGATAAACAGGTTCTCCTGTTGTTTTATCCCATACGACCGTTGTTTCTCTTTGATTGGTTATTCCAATAGCTTTAATCTGTGAAGACTGAATATTATCAATCGTAAACAATGCCTGAACCACTTCTACGACCGAGTTCCATATCTCTTTAGCATCGTGTTCTACCCATCCTGGATGAGGAAAATATTGTTTAAATTCTCTTTGTTGCATATGACATAAATGTCCATGTTGATCAAATAAAATAGCTCTGGTACTTGTCGTTCCCTGATCAATTGCTAAAATATATTCTTCCATAAATACCCTCCTCACTCTATTATAACAAGTCTGTAAATAAAAAACGACTGATTCCATATCAACCGTTTCAAATTTACTAATTCCATATCAATATTTTTTTATTTAATTGACATCTCCCATTTTTACACAATGAAGTATTTTAGTTACAAATGGTTTGAATAATAAATATAAGATATATCCAATCATACCTCCTGTCACATTTGTTATTATATCAGTTATATCAGATGATCTTACACCATTTATAAATGGTTGTAAGATTTCTATACCTAAACTTAATAGAAAAGTATAAAAAATAACGTTCAATAAATTTATCTTTTGCTCTCTTACTAATGGTAATAAAAATCCAAAAGGAATGGTCATAACTATATTTAATACTACCTGTCTTATAAAATCACCTCTTCCATTTGTTACATCAACAAACGGAACTAAGTTCATCAATTCATAAGGATGATTAAATATAAATGGTAAAGATACTAATATAGGCATTAAAGTCAAATATAATACAAAAGATAAGTATATATACATTATCGTATTTATAAATAATACATCTTTTCCTTGTACTTCCCATTTTCTATAGAACATAAAAATATATATGAAAAACAAAACAATAAAATCAAATAGTTCTCTCATGTACATCTCCTTTATATCTCATCCATTTGAGCATAATCTTTTGTTGATTTCCAATAATTTATTTCCACTGATTTTAATTTATATTAAACATGTATTTACAAATTTTATGAGTTCATTCATGCATTATGCTATTTACCTTTCTAAAACTATACATCTATTAACAGAACTTTATTTTTTTCATTTATAGCTTCTTCCCTTTTTTATTACTAGCTAAATAACATTTTCAACTTGAAGTGACTGAATATATTTTACTTTAATTATACTTCTCCACAAACGAACTCACAATGAAAAGTCATCTAAATAATTACATTTCTAAAACGCAAAAAACTGATACAAAGATTAACTCATTTACTAATCTAATGATATCAAAAGGAAGTGAAATCAACTCAATTCCTTGTAGTTATCTATCTTTTTATGTGAAAATTGATTACTTTTCCAATCTATCATAGTTTTTAAATTAGTTTCTAATTACATTTTTTTCTCAAGCATAGTACTGATAGTAATTAAAATGATAGGCTGAACTGTAATAATTGTTCCAGTGATAATTGCTGGAATGACATAATCTAAGCAAATAAATATGACAGTTGCTAAACCCAATAATACAGTATTAACCATGTTTGTCACATTTCCTGCTTTCTCTTTAATCAAAATATTACGTTCGTCCATAACGCTAATTTTGTAATCAGTATCATTTTTCATCATTTTATTATGTAAAATTTGAACATGAGAAATACCAAAAACCGCACTAAATAAAATTGCAAGACCAATATCTACCATTTTTGAAAAATCAGTAAAAAGAATGATAAGAATTAACAATAATGAAATCATATAACCAACATACCAAATCTTCTTATTCTTTTTCATTTTCAATCTCCTCCTCATAAATGAAAATATCTTCAATGCTCATATGAAAATATCGCGCAATTTTAAAGGCTAATATGATTGATGGATTATATCGTCCATTCTCTAAAGAACCTATTGTTTGCCTAGAAACTTCAACAGCAATTGCCAAATCTTCTTGCTTTATGCCTTTTTCCTTTCTTAATTCTTCTATTCTATTTTTCAGAACAATCACCCCATTACGGAAAGTTTACTTTCCATTCTTCTTATTTTATTTTAAAATATACAATGATTTATGTCAAGTAAGCTTTCCATTTATTTATTTCTTTTTACCTTCTCCTTTCATCATTTTATTTTTCTAGGTGTCATATTTCAAGTGATTATAGTCTTATACATAATTATAAATGAAATCTAATGATATAAAAAAAGAACAATCTATTGAAATTGTTCCTTTTTAACACGTTTTAAAATCTCAATCGCAACAAGTCCTGTTAAAATTCCTGTTGGAATAGATGTGATAAGTAATGGTAAAACATAAACCATGATACCCGCAAATGAAAATATAAAAGCAACAACAGCAACTTGTCCAATATTATGAAAGATAGCTGACACAATAGATGTAGAAACCATTGGTAGTTTTACAAATTTATAAATAATAGCTAAAGCTAAACTGCTTAAAAAAACACCACCACAACTAATAAAGAATGGATTCTGCATAAAAATACCTGTTAATAAACTAGAAACCAGAACTCTAAATATATTCACAATAAACATTTCTTTAATACCATAAAGATGAATAACGACTAAAGAAATAATATTAGCTAGCCCCAGCTTTGCACCAACTGGCAAAGGAACAGGAATTGCTGCTTCTACTGTATGTAAGACAATCGCAATCGCACTTAACAGGGCTAAATAAACCATTTTTCTTGTTTTTTTATGATTCATACTGCACTCCTTTTTTGTATATAATCTAAAGCAATCTGCTTTAAAGTTTGATATTGTTTATTCACTTTAAAATCTACAGGATTTAAACGTTGAAATGAACGTTCAACCCAATGGTTGTCTTGAATATATTGAATACTTTCTTGAAAATACAAATCAAAAATAAAAGCAATATAAGATAACCACATATCAATATGTGTGTGTCGATCAGGCGCATAAATCAACTGTTGATGTGAAAACTGTTGATAAATTTTTTCAGAAATCTGCTCGTGATTCACCTCATCTAAAGATACATATAATATATTCTCTATTTTTTCTTCTTCTTTTACTCTAAAATTATCTAGTTTATCTGCATCTCTAATTAAATGAATAAATAATAATGTTTTCTCATCAAAACCATCTTCTACCTGATAACGATTATGCTGTTCAATAGCGTGCTTAATAATATCATCATATTGATCATCTTCAATAAACTCCCTAATAAGCCCCTCATCAAACAGCAACTGAGTAGAAAATAAGGCATGATCAATTGTTTTATGATCAGCAAAGCTTTGATATCTCATCCATTGTTCAAAACGTCCAATATCATGAAGCAAAGCAATGAGTGAAGCTAAATCACTATCTTCTTTTGACAAATGGAGCTTATGACACAAATATTCACTACACTCCATAACTTTATAAGTATGAATGATTTTTAAACGAATAGATGGAATTGTGGAATCATAATGACTGATATATTTTTGAAAAGCCTTTTGAACCTTTAGTAAATCAATCATGATGAATCACCTCCAAAAGTTTCTGTAAATCTTCTACCGCCATTTGACCAGGGGCAGATGCTTGATTCACACTGGCAAATGTCATGGCAGAACCTGTTAATTCTCCGACAATTCTTGAAATTTTCCCGATTGATCCCATAGACATTGTGACAATAGGTCGAGAAAGTCTGTGTGACATCTCCATTGTTATATTTAATAAGTCGATCACATCTTGATAACGATGTGGCATAACAGCTATTTTACATAGATCTGCACCGAGAATTTCCATATTCTCTAAATATTGTTTCATTTCCTGAATCTTTGGTGTCTGTTCAAAATCATGATATGACATCAGAACTTTCACATGATTTTGATGTGCTATATCAACCATTTGACAAACCAATACATTGCCACTCATCAATTCTACATCAATCATATCAATACATTGACTTTGACATGCTGTTTTGATAAGTGCAAGATATGCTTCATCACTTAATTGGATTTGTCCCCCTTCTCTAGCAGAACGATATGTCAATAACAGTGGTTTTTCAGTTTGATTTCTAATTTGCATCAGTAAATCCTGGACTTTTTGTAAGTCATGAATATCCTGATAAAAATCAATACGTAATTCAATGATATCAAATAAGTATGATTGTAAAAACTGAATCTGTTTCAATATAGAAGATGTTGTTGTTTCTACAACAGGAATACAAACTTTAGGTTTTCCTTCACCTATCTTCAATTGTCGAACTTGACATACACTCATAATTCTCCTCCTGATGACATGCTTCTAGAAACAAAGAAATTTCTTTTACTGTTTCCTGAAATGCATCTCTTAATAAAAAATGATTGCCATGTTGAATAATTTTCACAATTCCATAAGGTAATGACTCCCCTATATGGTTTGTATCTTTTGCATCAATCATATCAAATTCTCCTGCTAAAACCAAAACAGGAACATGAATCTGTTGAAGTTGTTTATACTCAATTTGAGGCTGTGTTAACATTAATTTATATAATCGAAATGTTAATCTGGCTTTCTTTTGATAAATAGAAAAAATAGCTAGACATATCATTTGTAAATAAAAAGTCAAACGATAAAATCTTTTGATATAACGCGGTTTGGTATTCGCACCAATAGATATAATATGCTTTAAACGTGAATCCTGCATTCCTAACATAAGTGAAACAATACCACCATCACTAAATCCTATCACATCGTATGCAGCAATGTTTAATTCATCCATAACAGCCATAACATCTTGACACATCTGCTGGTATGAGAGTTCCCCTGCATGAACACTTCGCCCATGATAGCGAGAATCTATACATATACATTGATATTGTTTTGATAAGAGATTGACTGCCTGATCAAAAATATGATGATCTTCGCCATTACCATGTAAAAATACTACAGGAAATCCCTGTCCAGTCACTTGATAATAAATGTCTTTCATTTTGGTTCACCTTTTTCATTATAATCATTTTTCCTGTTTGAGTAAAACACTTTCTTTTTAAATATATAAAATCCTGAAAACTCTATTTCAATAACCTCATTAATAAAAAACAAATCACTTCAATGTGATTTGCTTCAGGCTGTTGACAAAGTGGTAGAATTTTTTATTAAATCTACCACTTCTTTTTATTTTTTATGCAAATTGATAAATTTGTACTATTTTCCTTATATGTCTTTCTTTTTTGTTCGGTGAGGTCATATTTATGAGACCTCTCCTTTTTTTCATTCTCGCCAATTTGCCTAAATTATGGCAGCCAAAAATAATCAACGATTCCTGTTGATTTTTCTTTAGTCCTCTTATTCTCGTAAACCTTAATCCATGCTTTTCTTTGCAGTCTGCATAGACTCTTTCTATTGTCTCTTTTCTTAACGGGTATATGTCCTTCCATTCTGGTGTATATCTGATTTCATCCGCCAATTCTCTATATTCCTCCCATACGTGTCTTGTGATGACCTTCTGGTGATTCTTGCTCTGTGTACACTGCTCTAAGAATGGACATCCTTCACAATCCTTTGGATTTGATTTGTATTCCCTGTATCCTGATTTGTTTGTTGTGGTATATTTCAAGTCCTTATTATTTGGACATATATAAATATCTAGCTTTTCATCATAGACATATTCATATTTCTTGAAGAATCCTTTTTTTGTCATAGGTCTTTTATATGGCAGATAAGGTCTGATTCCATCCTCTATGATTTCTCGACATATTGCAGGTGTTATGAATCCTGCATCCAGACTGATGTTATGTATTGAATCTCCATAGGTATTCAGTAGCTCTCTATACGCATCATGAAAAACAACACTATCGTGCTGATTGCCTGGTGCTACTGTATTATGCAGTACAAATCCATGTCTATCACAGAATGTCAGATTTGTATATGCAAAGCATTTCTGTTTTTCTCCCTTATGGAAGCATCC
>NZ_NFHI01000119.1:0-683 GCF_002159255.1 Massilimicrobiota sp. An80 | reverse complement strand
CGAGTCTTTTGTTTTTTCTGAATTTAGCATCGTTGGCAAGAGCGCTGATGGTATTTCTGGAAGCGATGAATAAAAGGTCGAGGAGAGAACGATCTCTGATGAAATAATCACGGAGCTCTAGGGCGACAGTAAAAACGATATGGCGATGCTTGCAGGAGAAAGTCATGGCAGAGATGGAAATGGAACGTTGTTTAGCAGATTTAGCGGCACACTTAGAGCAGAACCTGGATTTGCAGGTATGAGGGATGGTCGTTTCAAAACCGCAGTCAGGACACTCATAAGTATCAAAACCAAGATAGATGGAACCACAGAGGATAGTATCGAGAATATTCTTATAAGTCACATCACGCATTCTATTGTCATTGTAAAGCTTGGTAATATAATCGATATTATCAAAAAATATATAACCAAAAGATTCTTTAGTATTCTTTCTTATATAAGAAGATAAGACAGCAGAATTGTATAAAAGAGTATCAGGAGTAGAGAGATCAATCATAAGAACACCACCTAAGATGATTATACAATACAAAAAAGCGATAATCATCAAAGATGATTAATCGCCATGGGGCTGTAACGAAATAAATATTCGTAAGGCCACCTAAAAAAGAAAACGACAATGATTATCTTTAATGATTATCATTGTCGTTTTTGGTATAATTAGATTATGGAATCTTTAAATTTTA
>NZ_NFHI01000118.1:0-738 GCF_002159255.1 Massilimicrobiota sp. An80 | reverse complement strand
ATCATTCTTGACGTCGATTCAACAAAAACACAAACTCATGGACATCAGGAAGCTTCTGCATATATCTACCATTATGGTGTCAATGGATACCATCCAATGATGATTAATGAATATAATACCAAACTGTTGTTAAGTTCCAACTTTAGAACAGGAGCAGCATACTCATCTAATGGATTCATCAATGAACTCAAGGAAGTACTGGCACATCTTGATAGAAAAGGCAAGACTGTTTCCATGAGGGGTGACAGTGCATTCTACAATACTGAATTCATGGATTATATGCATCATGAAGATATTCAATACTACATTAGAGCCAAAAGCTATGAAAAGATTCAAAATATGATCATTGAACATCTGGAAGACAATGGAATTGATTATTTGAATTACACAAATCAGGAACCCTATTATGGAGAGATAGAATACTCACCTAAAAGTCTATCCACACCATGCCGATATGTCTTTAAGGTATTTCCAGCACAGGACAAACAGTTGACAATGTTCCCAGTTATCTATTGCATCATAACAAATGACATGAAAAGATCATGCGAAGACATCTGTGACTTCTATGAGGAGAGAGGAAACTCAGAGAACTTCACAAAGGAACTGAAAGATGATTTCGATGGAGATAATGTAGGACATCATGATTTTGAAAAGAACTGTTTCCAGTTCATGATATCATCACTGTGTTATAACTTCTATCATCTATTTAGGATTCTTGTATGAGAAGGCAAAGATCAG
>NZ_NFHI01000117.1:0-814 GCF_002159255.1 Massilimicrobiota sp. An80 | reverse complement strand
AGAAGAAAGTGTGGCATTACTAAAAGAAGGATATCAATATTATATGGAAGATTATGAGCTGTATGGGAAAACGATAGAAAAAGAATTGTTTCATACTGGAAAAAAACAATATATACATATATATTATGATGGAATCGCTGCTGAAAGGGAAAAGATCATCATTAATCAAAGATTTCATAAACTAGATCAGCAACTGGAAGAAAAGAAAAATCAGATCATAAAAAGACAGGAAGATGTAGCGGGATATAAGAAATATTATAGGCTGAAATTTGATGAAAATGGATATTTTCAAAGTTATAAAAGAAAAGACAAGGAGATAAAGGAGCTCATAAATAGAGCAGGATTCTTTGCAATCATCACATCACGAAAAATGAGTGCATCACAGGCCTTAGAAATATATAGAGATAGAGATGCAATAGAGAAAGTATTTAGAATGGAAAAGACATACCTGGGTAACGATGTATTTAGAGTGCATTTGGATGAACATTTAGAAAGTAAAGTATTCATATCATTTATAGCACTCATTATAAGAAATGAAATATACAAATCATTAAAACCATTATATCTAAAAAACAAAAAAGAATATACAGTACCAAAGGTTTTGAGAGAGTATGAAAAATTAGGAGTAACAAAGTTATCGGATAAGAAGTATCATATAAGATATAAATTAACCAATAAACAAAAGAATATCCTAAAACAAATAGGAATCAATGAAAAAGAATATATAGAATTCGCTAGAGAAGTCATCAAGCCATTAGATAAGAACTAATGGCTTGATATCTATATAGATGTATAATTTTAGTAGAAGTTGACG
>NZ_NFHI01000116.1:0-845 GCF_002159255.1 Massilimicrobiota sp. An80 | reverse complement strand
ACACTATCGTGCTGATTGCCTGGTGCTACTGTATTATGCAGTACAAATCCATGTCTATCACAGAATGTCAGATTTGTATATGCAAAGCATTTCTGTTTTTCTCCCTTATGGAAGCATCCGCTTTCTGGGTCTGTCTTGCTTACCTTTATTGATTTTGTCCCTTTTCCTTCAATCAGTTCTCCTGTTTCTTCATCATATGCAAGCTCTATATCCTTTGTTTCCTTTAATGCTTTTTTTCCATGTTCTTCTCTATCCTTGTTGATTTCTTCCAGAAGTTCATCATCATAATGTTTCTTGACGATCTCCACGACCTTGTTTTCGTGTTTTCTACTATTGGCGTTGGCTTTTCGATGTGTTCCATCTCCAAATACTGTATCAAGATCCACAAAATCATATGCTATGGCTTCTTCGATGATCCTGTTGAAAATCTCATCAAAAATTTCTGAATCTCCATATCTTCTGATATAGTTCTGTGACCAGGTTGAATAGTTTGGAACCTCATCATCAATGGACAATCCTAAAAACCACCTGTAGGCAAGGTTGACCTTGATTTCTTCACATGTTCTTCTCATGGAATGAATACCAAATGTAAAGTTAATAAAAAGCATTTTAAAAAGTACCACCGGATCGATACTTGGTCTTCCAAAAGAACTGTAGAGCGGTCTGACCAATGGATAAATAAATGTCCAGTCAATGGCTTCCTCAAGCTCTCTTACCTTGTGATCTGATGGTACTAATTCATCTATAGTACTCAAAATAAAGCTGTCATTTTTACGATTGTTTAAACATGTCATTGCCATAATATTTTACCTCCAAATACGCACTTACATTATATCATATTTTCA
>NZ_NFHI01000115.1:0-885 GCF_002159255.1 Massilimicrobiota sp. An80 | reverse complement strand
TTGGCTCTAATGTAGTATTGAATATCTTCATGATGCATATAATCCATGAATTCAGTATTGTAGAATGCACTGTCACCCCTCATGGAAACAGTCTTGCCTTTTCTATCAAGATGTGCCAGGACTTCCTTGAGTTCATTGATGAATCCATTAGATGAGTATGCTGCTCCTGTTCTAAAGTTGGAACTTAACAACAGTTTAGTATTATATTCATTAATCATCATTGGATGGTATCCATTGACACCATAATGGTAGATATATGCAGAAGCTTCCTGATGTCCATGAGTTTGTGTTTTTGTTGAATCGACGTCAAGAATGATATTCTCAACATGCCTATTGACATAGTCGCAACCTAATCTTTGAATATGTTCCTTAATGGTCATGTTGGTTTTCATGTTGATTCTATCAAAGAATCTTGATAAAGTAGGCTGTGAACAGGCATTGATGCATTGTGATAAAAGTGGATCATCAATAAGTGTCATTTGATCAGCCTGATTGAAGTAGCCTAAAAGGTTACGTAAAACAATTTGAGTGACAATGTCAGAATTGGAATACTTAGGCAATCTTCTTGTATCATTGAAAGGAATGTCATCTAATGAAGATAGCAGATTGTACTTTTTAAGAAATGAAAGAAGCAAGATGCTGCCACCATCACAGGAAATGTTGCCACCGTTAAAATTTATGTTGTCAAAATTGAAAATAGATTGTATCATATAAGTGCTCCTTGTATTGTAGTTTGGTCACTTACATTATACAGGAGCTTTTATTATATATAAAGAAAAACTATTCACCCAACGGGTGAATAGAAAAAGAATAAATAAAAGCAGAAAATGCCTATGAAATAAGGATATTTCATGATTATATTATAATCTCATGAATAATTAAGGT
>NZ_NFHI01000114.1:0-910 GCF_002159255.1 Massilimicrobiota sp. An80 | reverse complement strand
ATCATGAACTCCATGTGTGAGCTAAGATATAGTGACTTTACAAATGAATTTTCATTTAAGACCATATAATCAATATATTTTAAATATAGTTACCAACATTTATCTAGGGTTAGATTTTTATCAAAAAGAAACAAATTCCTTTGCAAACACACAAAAAAGTTGTAAGATAAGTATGTTATAGGAGGATATTTTATGGGAAAAACAATTTTAGTCGAAACTTCTGCTAGACATGTACATTTATCACAAGCAGATTTAGAAACTTTATTTGGTAAAGGATATGTTTTAACAAACAAAAAAGATTTATCACAACCTGGACAATTTGCCTGTCAGGAAAAAGTCACTGTTATTGGTCCAAAAGGCGAAACAAAAATGTCTATTTTAGGACCTACACGTGCTCAAACTCAAGTTGAAGTCTCTTTAACAGATGCTAGATCATTAGGAATCAAAGCATTAATTAGAGAATCTGGAGATATCGAAGGAACTGCTGGATGCAAATTGGTTGGTCCTGCTGGTGAAGTTGAAATTTCTTGTGGTGTTATTGCTGCAAAACGTCACATTCATATGACACCTGCTGATGCCCAAGAATTTGGAGTACAAGATAAAGATGTTGTCAGTGTTGAAGTGAAATCAGCTGACCGTTCACTTGTTTTTGGTGATGTTGTCTGCCGTGTCAGCGATAGCTATGCTTTAGCAATGCATATCGATACTGATGAATCAAATGCTGCTGGTGCACCTTGTGAAGGAACAATTATTAAATAAAAAAAGAAAACCTGCAGATCAAAATCTGTAGGCAATGGAGTCAACTTAGTAAGTTGGCTCTTTTTTATTTTTTTGGAAATAAAAGAGTGTCTTTTTTACTTGTAGTTAAGTATAATTATCTATTTATTATCTTATTTCCTTTACTTTTGTT
>NZ_NFHI01000113.1:0-922 GCF_002159255.1 Massilimicrobiota sp. An80 | reverse complement strand
TTTTCAAAATATATATTTTGAAAGCTCTTACATTTTAGATTTTCTGCTTTTTTAAGCTATTGATTCGGTCGTTTCGTTTTTATAAACAAAGCGATGAATTTCACCATTGACATCAGAATATTGATAAATCTGTTTTCTGGTATTCTTTGGAAAATCTAAAGATATTGAATTGAAGAACGTATTTCGGGTTTCTTCTGGTAATCGCATGATATGTTCATGCATGATTACAAAACTGCTTTCGCTTTTCATGATTGAATAGATATATCTGGCAATACGATTGGCAACTGCAATAACTGCCAGTTTATGACGCTTCTTATTTCCGTTCTTCACTCTTTCAAATAAGTGCTTAAGAACAGGATTGTGCCGTCTGGCAAATTCAGCAATCATGTAAAGAGCGTGTCTCAGATATTTTGATCCTTTCTTGGAAATCTTGCCCATGATCTCCACGGACTTGCCAGAACGCTTGTTTCGTGGCGATGAACCGCTGTAAGAGACATAATGATCAGCATTCTTGAATCTGAAGATGTCTCCGGTTTCAGCGATGATAACAGCAGCGGTCAAAGGACCACAGCCAGTGATGGTCATCAATAGACTGTAAACATTAAAAGTGGCGGCAAGCTTTCTGATATCTTTTTCAATCAGTTTCAATTGAGTGCGAATATTGACGATGCTTTCAACAGTGTTGGAAATAACGCATCTTATATGATCGGATACATGTGGAACCAGTGTATCCTGAGCATAATTGAATAGCTTATCTATCTTATCCAAACTGCAGCGATGCTTGGTTGCTTCATAAACGAGATAAAACACTTCATTTTTGGAAGCATTTATGATATCATGCGAAGTAGGATATTGAGATAAGACAGCTAGAAAAGCAGCTGATTTAGGTTCAAAAACATACTGAAGTTCAGGGAAATAACAA
>NZ_NFHI01000112.1:0-954 GCF_002159255.1 Massilimicrobiota sp. An80 | reverse complement strand
CTGTAACGAAATAAATATTCGTAAGGCCACCTAAAAAAGAAAACGACAATGATTATCTTTAATGATTATCATTGTCGTTTTTGGTATAATTAGATTATGGAATCTTCTAATTTTATGCAATCTAATTACACTGATAATTATAACGCAATTCAGTTATCTTTGCCACTAGATTTGGGTATAAAAATTAATCCTGACGATGAGGTTGTTTCTTTCTTAAAGGCGCTGGAAGGAGTGAATCTTAAGAAATATCTAAAAAGAGATGAGCGTCGTGGTAGAAAGGGATATGATAACGTATTGCTTCTTAAGGCTGTTCTCCTTGCAAGAATGGTCAGTGACTGTGATGTAAGAAATCTAGAATCTTTATGCAAACATGATATTAGATTTATGTATATCATGCAGGAGGCAACTCCTAGCCATATGACTTTTGAACGACTCATGAAGAATTATCTTATTGATGATATTGACCATATCTTTTTTGATATAGTCAACAATATCTGTAATCTCATGAATGTTGACAAATCAATTCAATATATTGATGGTACCAAAATAGAAGCCAATGCAAACAAATATTCTTTTGTATATAAGGCAAGAATCCTCAATGCAAGAATGAAACTGTTTTCTAAGATAACAGATTCAATCATTCAGATGAACATGGAAAGAGGATTTGACTTTCCATATCATTATTTTTACTGTGCACAGGAGATAGGCTATATAGTACAGTATCTTATGGAAACGATGATTAATGATGATATAAAAATGGTATATGGCAGAGGGAAAAGAAAGACAGAAATTCAAAGATGGTATGACCTGTTTCTTGGATATTATACAAAGCTGGATGAATATGAATTCTGGCTTTTTATCATAGGAAATGATAGAAACAGCTGTTCTAAGATAGATCATGATGCGACGATGTGTGCAACTAAGATAGATTTTTACTGCAATACGGGATTAAGC
>NZ_NFHI01000111.1:0-1065 GCF_002159255.1 Massilimicrobiota sp. An80 | reverse complement strand
TGGTCTTATTTATCTGTACATTATGGGTATCCCTGTGTTTTGTTTATGCTTTATCTTTGAGATAAGAGCGACTGAGTCAGATTGATCTTATCTGGGTCAATATGTTCGATTCCAAAGTATCTTGCAACTTCTTTGGAAAACAGCAAAGCGAAGACAAAGAGTGGGGTTTTGTCATTCAGCTTTGGACGAGCATACGAATTAATGTGAGACATCATTAAATTGATGTCTTTTTGCGTATAAGGATCAAATGGTTTTCCTTTGGGTGCGATTCTTCTTATAAATTCATGATTGACTTCACAGTCACCTTTTTCAAACGGAGAGCTGGGGTGACAGTAAAACATATATGTTCTTCTGTTTCCATCTTCATCAAATTCAATGGCTTCTGGATTGGAGAACTCAGGTCCGTTATCTGTGAGAATGACAGGGAAAAGCTTCATGAACATATCTCTTCCAAGATGGTTGTAAATGTCATTGAATATATCAATGACAGACTGTGCATCATTATATTCTCTTCTAAAAGCAATCATAAATGTTGACACTGTAAAATGAACTGTAAGCAGACAGGCTCCACCTTTAGTGCCTTCAACCGTATCAATCTGGACAACAGGCATGTCAGGATTTTCTTCTATAAAATTCTTGAAGTCCTCGTACCTTCTTCCATCCATGCATTTTGAATCAATTTTGTATCTTGAAGGTTTCTTTCTTTTTTTATAGGTTACCTGTCGAGGAAGATCGATGTTTCTCACTTTCAATATGCCAGCATCAATAATCTTATAGAGAGTCTTTTCGCTGAACATGATCTCGTTCTTATGATGAATGTAGACATGATGAATGGATTGACCCTGCTGGGCAATCAGTGGATAGAGCAGCTCATTAAGATGATTGATTTCATCCTGAGTAATAATGATGCCTCTGCGTGATTCAGAAAGCCTTTCTTCATATTTTTTGTTGGCCTCAAGTGCATAATAGATATGCTTTGTCAAAGTACATTTTTTCATGTCAGGACATCCGTTGCAGACATATGGAGGCTTAGAAAGCCTAGGGCATATTTCTTCCACATAGCTG
>NZ_NFHI01000110.1:0-1125 GCF_002159255.1 Massilimicrobiota sp. An80 | reverse complement strand
TACTTTTCATAGTGACCTCCTATTGTCGTTATAGTAACGATTCTATAATTTGTTTTTCAATCTAATTATGAATCTAAATCCACGTTTTGACAACTAGGAGGTCACTTCATATTATCTCATGTTTCTACTTTCGTAGGTAGTATTACACTTGCTATGGAAGAAATGAATGCAAATCAAGATGATTTTGATGAATCTTCAATTAATGCAGTTAAAGCAGCATTAATGGGACCTTTAAGTGGTATTGGTGATTCTTTATTGTTAGGAACATTAAGGGTTTTAGCTGTAGGAATAGGAACATCTTTAGCATTACAAGGGAATATTCTAGGACCAATTCTATTCTTATTAATTTTCAATGTTCCAGCGTTTATTTTAAGATATGTATGTGCCATGAAAGGTTATGAATTAGGAGCTACTTATTTAGAAAAAATTCAAAAATCTGGATTAATGCAAAAATTTATGTTAGCGGCTGCTATTTTAGGAGTTATGGTTATTGGTGGTATGACAAATGAATTGGTTTCTGTAACGACACCTTTAGCAATTGGTAGTGGAGATACAGCAACACAAATTCAAAGTATTTTAGATGGAATTATGCCTGGAATGTTAGGATTAGCAGTTACTGGTATCTATTATAAATTGCTTGGAAAAAATGTGAATGTTATGTGGATTATTATTGGAACAGCAATATTAGGTATTGTTTGTGCACAATTTGGTATTTTAGGATAAAGGAGAGACAAAAATGTTAAATTTCGATGAAAATAGAGTAAGAACAGAACATCAAAATGGTGTCAATTTAATTCCAGAAGTGGAAAAGATTGTAGATAAGATCTGTGAAGATGGTTATTCTAATATCTTCCTATTTGGTATTGGAGGGACATTATTGTATGCAGGACAAATCATGCATACGGCTAAGCAATTAGGATGTAACCTTCCTTTATATCTTGAAAATGCAACTGATTTCTTATATGAAGGTAATGCTAAATTTGATAAGGATTCAGTCGTAGTGATTGCTTCTCTATCAGGAAATACAATTGAGATTGAACAAGCTATTGATAAGGCTCATGAAGTCGGAGCGAGAGTCATTGGCTATGTGGAAGTTCTAGATTCACCATTAGCCAAAAAAGTAGA
>NZ_NFHI01000011.1:0-57010 GCF_002159255.1 Massilimicrobiota sp. An80 | reverse complement strand
GTGCGCAGGGCCATTGCATCAGGAAGCTGTTGAGGGTCATCTATCATCTGGTAACGACAAATCAGCAGTTTGATGCATCGTTACTGAGATAGAAAGAAAATGAAACCGTATTCAAAAAAAGTCTATTCCATAGGCTATTTTCGTCATGCCCAAAAACACAAATCGTATTCACATTTCAAAGATCTTACATATTGATTAGCTACCATAATCAAATCATTTAACATTTTCAAACTTTTTCATCAAATGACTTGAATTTTATATAGTTAGCTCCTTATTTAATATTTTTAAAATTAAAGAAACTAAGAAATGTATAAATAACAAATCCTATACTTACTGATAAAATTAAAAATTGCCAATTCTCTCCATAGAATAAAATTTGATAAACAATTAAAAACATGACTATTCCTGAAATAATATTTCTAAAAATATATTTAAATACAACATTCCATTCAAAATTATTTTTACATAGTATAAATTGAACAATCAAAACAGAAAGTTCTGCAAGTACAGTTCCCCATGCTGCTCCTAGAGCATACCAATAACGGATTAAAAACATATCTGCAACCAAATTTACAATTCCACCTACAACTAAAGATAATATCCATATATTATCTTTTTTATTTGGTAATAAATATCCATTTCCAATTACATTAGAAAAACCAATAATTGGTAATGTCAAAGACAAACATTTAACTATGCCAGAAACTTTATAAAAATCTATTCCAAAAAAAAGTTCAACAAATATATGACTTATAGCTAATAATCCAAAAAAAGAACCTATACTTAAAAATGTATTTAATTTAAACATTATATTTATATATTGATTCTGTTGTTCATACTGCTTTTGATGCGTAACATGTGATATTCTAGGCATCATAACTGTTGAAACGACACTAAATAATGCAACCGGTATAGCAATAATTCTTTCAGCATAAACATAAAATCCTAATTCTGCATTTGTAGACATAATACCTAGTAACGTTTTATCCATTTGATGATATATATTCATTGCCACTATAGGTACAAATAGTATTATCATTTGTTTTAAATGATACAAAATTTTTCTATAGTCAGGTTTTACAAATGTTATATATTTGGTTAAAGCTATCCATGTTAATAGTTGACCTATTAATAAAGTAGATGCATTAATAAATAAATATAATCCTATATCTAGATGACTATGAACAAATAAAAATATAAGTATAATACAACATACTTTCATCAAAACATTTCTAAAAATAGTAATTTTAAATTTTTCAATACCTGCATAAAACCAACTAATATCAACAATAGTTGCTAAAATATTTAATGAACTTATTAAATATAAAATTTGATCATTTTTGTAATAAAAACAAAAAAATAAATATATGACGAAAATAATACTTCCTACAATAAAATGAACAAAAAATATATCCATAAAAATTTGACTAAGCTTTTTTTTATCATTTCTCACAAATGCAATTTCTCTATTCCCATATACAGAAACTCCTAAAGAGGCAAACAATATAAAATAATTATTAATATTAGATATAAAAGATGTTCTTCCAATATTTTCAGGGCCAAAAACTCTTGCTAAATATGGAGATAAAATAAAAGGAATCATCATCATAAAAAATTGATATCCCATTTGATAAATTAAATTTTTTTTAACAGAAATATTTTTCTCCCCCTTTGTTTAATTATTTTCCTTTATAACTGCGAATAAATAATTTTAAAGCACTTTTAAAAAACTTTGATTTATTTTGTCAACTCTCGATATAGTTTCCCGCTAAGTATGACACATAATTTTCTTTAAATACATTAGATATACCTTTCTCTAAATCATTGATATTTAAAACACTACTAACTTCAACCAAAGATTATTTAATGAATGTATTTTAAATTTTAGTTATTCATTTTCCTATTTTTGACCAACTCAAAAGATATAACAACTTGATGATTTTTTGACAATCTGATTCCAAACTTATTCTATTCATAAATGTTATACCTCTCACTAACTAAGTTCTTGCCCCAAACTAAGTTCGCTCAACATATTTGTGAATGACTCCATTAAGCTTTTTTACTTAATCAAGTCCAAAAAGAGTATCACCAGAGCAACCATTCTTATCACATGAAACTGTGATACTTTATGTAGTGGTTGTCATGCATGTCACAATATCCTGAATTCATAAAAGTTGTATAGTATACATCAATACAATATCAAGAAATGACAGAAGAATTTATAAGAGGCTATTCAAGAAAAGGGATACCATGGGTATATCTTGAATCATTTCATGCATTAATCAAGAGAGAATGGTTAAAATTCTATAAGATTAGAAATTATGAAAAAGCATATCGATTGGTATTTGAATATATTGAAAGATTTTACAACATGAGTAGAATATATGCTCATTGTGAATGTCATTAACCAAACAAATATCAAAAAAACAAGAGTCAACACAAATCAACTCAAATAACTTTTATGATAAATTCTGCAATTAAAGTTATCATATACACATATTAACCCTCCTTTGATAATGAGAAATCATATTTCAACTTGTTACAACTTATAGACTATCACCTAACAGTTTTACTCCCATAAATAGAATGATCAAAAAAACAGCTACAATAGTCATCAAAGAAAGAAAACATTACTGATAATCTTCATTGTAAGTTGAATAAATCAATGCAATAAGCTCCAAATCGCTTCTAAAAAATCGCACTTTATCTTGTCCAATCCAAACAATTTGTCCTTGCCATGTACAATGTTGTCTATACATAACCTTAACTGTAAAAATGTTTTTACTTTCCATCGGAAATTTCAATGATTTATCCAAATATCTTTCAAAATTACCTGAATTTAAATCTTGATATTCTAATGGAATATTGATTGATTTATAATCTGAGACAAAGCTTCGATTTTTTTTATCATATTTTGGAATATTAAAATCTTGCATGATTTTGTCCATAATAAGGACTAACTCTGTTAAATCATGAAATTGTACGCTTTCCTTTAAAACTGGGCTATGCAGATCTCCACATATTTCACATTTTTCATGTGGAAATATTGCAATTATAAAATACATATCTTTTGTAACAAATGACATTTTTCCCAACTCCTCTCAATATAAAGTAAAAAATGAACGATAAAGTGAACATTTTCGAGCGTTATTTTTTACATGATTTTTTGTATAAAATCTTACATTTTTATTAGTTTTAAGCCCTTTTTGAACTCAATTTTATTATAAAATCTATTGAACGATAATGTCAACTTTTTGCATGCAAAATTATAAATTCACATCTCTGTGTGACTGCTCGTATGACCACCTTAGAAATGTATTTTGAAAGATACATAATATTTTAACTACCTGCCGAGAATTAATTTCACTATTTTTCACTTACCTTTTACTTCATTATCTTCCCGTATTTGAACATTTGAAGCATTCATATATCAATAAAATAAAATTATTTATTTTATTTTTCAAGAACAAAACAGATTATATATTGACTTATTTATTTTATATAAAAACAACTTTTCTATCTTCATAATTCATAACTTTATTATTGATTATGCAAGCTGTCAAATAACAAAAACAAAAGGTAAGAATCACATAATTCTTACCTAATTAATTTCATATGCACCTTTAATTAAACCCTTATGTTTTTGATATTTTGTCATGATTGTATACATAATACAATAAATAATTAATGCTGCAACGATACCCAATAATGCTCCACTTGTATCAATTAAACAGTCTGTAAAACTGGCTCCTCTACCATCTACAAACATCTGATGAAATTCATCAGATAAAGCATAAATAAAACAAAATAAAGCAGATATAAACATTCTTAATGTCATTTTCATATTAAATGTAAATAAAACAATCATAATGTTTATACTTAATATAAAATAGATACTCATATGAGCCAGTTTTCTAAAAAACAATTCTATCAAAGCATAATGTTCTGGAGTAATAGATATTCTTAAATCTTTACCTGTAAAATGATAAACAGCTTTATTAAAGACCTGTACACAAAAATCACTCAATTCATGCGATGAAACACCCGTATCCATTGAAAATCTAAAGATGACAATCATCCATATTAATGTTGTTAATATTGCAATAATTCTTAACCTTACTTTTACTTTGGGATTCATTATATCCCTCCTATCTTGATAGCATTATAATGATCTTTATCATAAATATCAAGAAATTTATTCTTAAGAATTTCTTAACAAAAATGTTACGAATTCATTAACTCAATTGCTTTTTGATATATATACTCATGGTATTTTACTTATACAAATGGTATAATAAAACAGAAAAGAAAGCAGGTGAAAATGTATGGGATTATATCTCAATCCAAGAAATGACAGTTTTCAACAGGCAATTAACAATCCTATATATATGTAGATAAATCATTACTGATTAACTATACAAATCAATTAATAGGTACCGGTGATAATAAGCTATGTGTATCAAGACCTAGACGCTTTGGAAAGAGTGCAGATGCTAATATGTTAGTTGCCTATTATTCTAAGGGTTGCGATTCTCATCATATTTTTGATTTACTCAAAATCAGCCAAACTGATCATTATTTAGAACATCTTAACCAGCATCATGTCATTCATATTAATATACAAAGCTTTTTAAGCAATACACACAATATTGATAAAATGATCCAATGACTAACAATGAGAATTTTAAATGAACTCAAACAGGAATATTCAGTCACTTTCTTTGATGAAACAAATCTTTCATTATCTTTAGAAGATATCTACGTATCCACAAAAATCAATTTATTTTTATCATAGATGAATGGGATTGTATATTCAGAGAATATGTTCAAGATAAAGAAGCACAAAAACAATGTTTAGATTTTTTATGAAACCTATTGAAAGATCATCCATATGTAGAACTTGCTTATATGACAGGGATATTGCCTATTAAAAAATATGGAACACACGGTGCCTTGAATATGTTTGAAGAAATCTCTATGATTGATCCGGGATTATTATCTGAATTTATGGGATTTACTGAACAGGAAGTTTATGATTTATGCTTAAAATATAATATGGATTATAATGAGATGAAACAATGGTATGATGGCTATCGCATGTCCAATGATATTTCTGTCTACAATCATCGCTCTGTTGTTTATGCTCTTATGGACAGAAAGTATGAAAACTATTGGACATCAACAGAAACTTATGAAGCCCAGCAAGTTTATATAGATATGAACTTTGATGACTTGAAAGATAATATCGTTCAATTATTGTCAGGAAAGAGTGTAGATGTTAATACAAGCAAGTTCCAAAATGATATGACAACATTCAAATCAAAGGATGATGTCTTAACACTTCTAATACATCTTGGATATCTGGGATATAATAATTCAGATCATACCTGCTATATTCCTAACAAAGAAGTATCAACAAGCTTTCATTGATTCCATAGAAGATTCAAACTGGGAAGAAACGACAAAGGCATTATTAAATAGTCGTGAATTATTAGAGGCAACATGGAGAAAAGATGAAGAAGCCGTTGCCAGATATATCGAAGAAGCACATCTGAACACATCAATATTAACCTACAACAATGAAAATACATTAGCCTATACATTATTATTGGCATATATATCAGCGAGAGATTATTATACAATCATCAGAGAGATGCCAACAGGAAAAGGGTTTGCAGATATTGCATTGATACCAAGACATGATAAACCTGCTATGATTATAGAGCTAAAATGGAATCAAGAAGTCAATACAGCGATAGATCAAATCAAAGAGAAAAAATATCCAAAAGGATTAGAAAAGTATAAAGATAACTTACTGATTGTCGGAATCAGTTATAATAAGAAAACAAAGAAACATATATGTCATATTGAAAAACACCAATGAGATGGGCGCTTTAAATAATCGCGGGGTTTTATAAAAAAGCTTTAAAAAAATTGTGGGGCAGAAACACCCCACTTTTATTTTAAAGGAAATTGCAGACATTCATTATTTTATTTCCTTTTTTTATATTTTCCTCTATAATTACCTATTCTTTTAATACTTTCTTTATTTTCATTTATTAGATATTTTTCATATTGGTTTTGTGAATAAATGAATTTGTTCCTGGCTCTTTTAAAATTGCTTAATCCATTTGCATTACTTATAATTTTCTTTATATAGTTATTCTTTCCTTCTATAGGTCCGTTTGAAAGTCTTCTTCCATCATACCAATGAAATGAATTTAATATCTCCTGTTTCCAGTTTGTGAGTGTCTTTGCACATTCAATCATCTCCTGTATATTTGATAATTTCATTCTTTTTATTAATGAATCGAATTCTTTTGTTTTTTTATCTATATCGAATGTCTTCTGATTTTCATTATTGAAGTTGATGTATTCTTCTTTTATTTTATAGGCTTCATTGAGTATGGGATTGATTTGAAGGATTCTTTCCTTTAAGCCTAGTTCAGTTGTTGTATGTCCTAAAACTCTATCATAGTAGAATTTTTCAAAGTTTAAACTGTCTTCATTCTTAAGAATAATATAATATCTGCTTTTAAGAAGTTTGTAATCTACAGAATTTTTAAGTTCATCAGTAGAATACTTCTTCATGATTCTTTTTCTTACCTGATTCAATGAATCATTAACTTTTTTGACTACATGAAAAGGATCAACGCAGATAATAGCACTTTTAAAAAAATTATGAATAATGAACTTATAATTAGAATACATATCTATAATGATATATTTAACTTGATTTCGTTCTTCAAGAGGAATGTGGAAGAAATAGTCATAAAGATCTTCACTCCATCTGGATTCCACAATATCAATAATATATTTTTTAGAAAAATCCATAATCATAAAAGCATATTTCTTTTTTACATGTCTGTTGAAATAGAATTCATCAAAACAAAGGATATGAGTAAGAGTTTTTCTTTTGATTTGAACATGTCTATCGAAGATATCAACAACAGTAGAAACAGAAACACCATATTTTTTAGCTACAGAAGAAAATGTAGAAGTGTAAGGTTTCAAATCATTAAGAATATTGATAACAGTAGAAGCAGTAAGGATATGTCAGGTACCAGTAAAGGGAGAATATTCAACGAAGGACTTGCCACAGTCCTTGCAGCAATAACGACGTTGTTTATAGAAAATAAAAGAATGAGAATGAATTAAAACTTTATGATTTAATTTTCTGATTTTATAATCTTTAATTCTATCGGTTAAAGAACCACAATGAGGACAAACCTGAATAGATCTTTTAAGAATAATAATAAAATCAGAAGATTCAGTTTTGGTAATAGATTCAATAAAATCCAAATCTTTTTCTTTTAAATCAAGAAGTTTAATGATAAAATCGTTCATGAGGAACCTCCTTTCAAGATATAAATGTCTGCAAACATATATTATATCAGGAGGTTTCTTTTTATTATGAAATTACCCCATTTAGAAATTAAAGCAGAAAAAGGCAAACCCCGTAATAAAATTAAAGGTTAAGGTTTACCCCGCGATTATTTAATATACCATGAGATGATCTCTCATTGATGTTTTTTTATTTTCCATTGATTACATAATCAATTCTTTCCTTCACTGCCTGTAATTCTCCATCAGCGGGATAGAAATAATATTGATAATAATTTGTTCTGACTTCATCATAATGCCATTGATATTCACCTTCAATAGAATGATTCTCCATTGTCTGTAATTCAGGTAATAAATCTACAACAAGCTGAAAAGCTTTGAAAAAGTCTTCTTTTGGTAGATTCGTTGTAAAATTACTTTCTAAAGAATCAATGACACTCATCGCATGATTATATGTTGGTTCTTGAGCAAACTTTGTAAAAATAGCTTTTATTAATTCCATTTGCTGATATCCACGTGAACGTTCATTTAATGGAAGCATTTTTCTTGCTCTGGCAAACATTAAAGCTTTTTGACCATCCACGTGATTATATCCTTTTTCAAAGTGATACTCTCCTGCATCATATGTATAATGACTATAAACTTCTACACCACCTAATGCATCCACTAAGTCCATTAAACCATTAAAATTAATCTTTGCATAATAATTGATTTTAATATCTAATTGATCTTCTATACTGGCTATAGAGGATTGAATGCCACCCCACCAGCCACTATAAGATAATTTACTACTAGCATCTTTACAAGGAATATAAACAAATAAATCTCTTGGTATAACCTGCATATTCACTTTCTTTGTATGAGGGTTAACTGTTAATAAAATATTCACATCTCCCCTACCTGTTGAATTAATATTATCTCCTGAAGATAAGTCAGCACCTTGAAGATAGATTGTAAATGGTTCTTTAGAGATGTCTACATCTTGTGATGTCACTTTTTCTAATGGATAATCTTTTGACAAAATAACTTGGATATAATCTTCATAATTTTCATCTATGACTGATAAATCACTTTTTCCAATATTTGTCAAAACTAATAGCTCAACTTTATGATTCTTTAATGCCTTATAAGCCAATTCCATATTTTGATATGGTTTTTCTGTTTTCACTTTTTTATTATTTTCTTTTAAAATTTCTGTAGAATGTTTGTAAGATGAATCATCATCTTGACTATAAGCTAAAGTCAAATCATCAAAAGATTGTTCTTTAGTAATATTGGCATCTTTTAAAGCTACAATTGAAACAGTTTCCACTTCATTTGTTTCTGTAATCTTATCAGTAAATGTTGTGACTTTGTTGACTGCAAATACCCCTACTATTAAACATATGCACACAATGATTTCTAAAAACAGAGAAACTTTTGGTATTTTATAATGTGCGAAACCTAATAGTGCAACAACAATTGTAAAAATAATGATTGCTATTATAAAAATCATTGTTGGAAGATAAATAAAGATTTGTGAAAAACAATATATTCCTAACATTAAAATCAATATCCATAACACAAGTGTTATTTTTCCTATAATGGATGTTCTAATATATTTCAAATATTTATCCATGATTGACCTCCATTAATTAATGATTTCCCTGAACCTCTTTAATTTGAGCTACACATTGACTCACACTATCTTCATCAGGAATCATATAATATAATCTATTACCTGGCATATAGGCTCCACCTGTTAACATAGCTCCATGTCCCTGTAATTGAATTTGTTGAATATCCCAGCTAGACATATCACTTAATTGCATTTTAATTAAACTTGTAATTTCATCAGAAGTCATATTCGTTTCAAAGCAACCGTCAATATGATCTAGTATAGATGAATAATTGGTAATAATGGCAGGTGACATCATTTTATTAAGCATAGCTTCCAAGACTTTTTGTTGATTTTGTACACGATGATTATCACCACTCTTATAAGAATATCTTTCTCTAGAGAATGATAAAGCTTTTTTTCCATCCATTTGATTAATACCTTCATGAATACCTAATTTTGGAATATCTTGATCCGAATAAACCTCTATTCCACCTAAGGCATCAACCATCTGAATCAATGATGTAAAATTCACTCTGGCATAATAATTAATATCAATTCCCAAGAAATTTTCTAAAGTTTTGACTGAATTTTCAACTCCTGCAAGTCCTGCATGTGTCAATTTATCTTTTTGTCCCATATTTGCAAGAGTGACATAATAATCTCTTGGAATACTTGTCATTAATATTTTCTTCCTTTGAGGATTGACAGTCACAATCATATTCACATCTGATCTTGAAACTGTAGATACTGGTCCTGTTGTATCAATACCACTAATAAAAACATTAAATGCATTTTGTGTCACACTCACATCTTTAGAAAAATCTTCAATTTCTTCTGTGATTTCATATGTATATAAAACTTTTGTCTTTTTATGAAAATCTTCATGAATTTCATCAAACAATGCTGATTGTGCTTCATTCATATAGATACCAGCTGTTTTTTGATCATATAAATGATTAGACATTTGTACATAATCTTCTTGCCCTTGAATTGAAAGATCAACTTCTTTATTTAATGCATCTATTGCTTCAGCCATATGTTCATCATTCACATTAGCTTCAATACTTTGATCTTTTAAATCACTCAGTTCCTGATATGAACTATCATCTAATACATATAATGAAATACGATTTGTCTGTGTATGATCACTTGTTAAACCATGGATGGCACTATTTCCTTGTGAAACTGCCATACACCCAATCACTAACATAATACTTATAACAAGACTGATGATATGACTCACGATTAATCTTACTTTTTGTGCATTTCTCATCAAAAAGAAAATACCAACACCTATTAATATCTCAATTGCTATAATAATAGCAATAAATATCATAGGCAATACATTTAATTGTATTAAAAAGATAGCAAAAACAATTGAAATAATGATTTGAATTAATAAAATTAATTTCCATTGTATCCACTTTTCAAACAAATTTCTAAACATATTAACCATACATTCCTTTCCGCCTGCGGCTACAAGGCACACATCGTTATGGATAATTCCTTGCTTGTGCAGGCATTTTATTTTATATTCTTACTGAAGGAGTCTTATACTACAAAGCACGGTAGGGTGAGTTGTAGATTTCTGCAGCCCGTTCAGTTCAAAACAGTATATTAACCAGTGCAGGGCTGTACTTTTCAAGCACACATGAGTATCGACATCCTAGTCTGCAGATTAATCATTGACTTGAGTTAATCTTTTAGTGTTGTTCAGCCAGTCACTGAGCTCCTTCTCTATAATCTGAAAGGAGCTTTTTATTTATGGAAATTGTTTACCCTAGAGCCTGTGGCGTTGATGTGCACAAATCCTTCATTGTTGCGGTGATCTGCATCTCTGAATCCATCAAGCCCAAGTATATTAAAAAAAGATTCTCAACCTTCAATAACCAGTTGATTCAATTTAGAGAATGGCTTATCGAGAACAACTGTCAAAATGTATGCATGGAATCCACTGGCAAGTACTATATTCCTGTATACAATGCATTGGAAAGCCACATTTCCAATGTCGTTGTTGCCAATCCTAAATGGGTCAAGGCTATCAAAGGTGAGAAGGATGACAATAAGGATGCCAAATGGATTGCCGATCTCTTTAAATTTGGTATCGTCAGATCAAGCTATATCCCTGAAAAGGATATTCGTATCCTCAGGGAATTTACTCGCTATCAGTATAAGCTTGTCAATATCCGTTCTTCTGAGAAGAATCGTTTCCAGAATGCCTTAACCACTGGAAACTGCAAACTTGACCTTGTTTTCACTGATGTCTTTGGTAAATCCGCTTCCTCTATTGTCGATACTATTTTATCAGATGAACCCTATACAAGTGAAGATATTCTTTCTAAAGTTCATGGAAGATGTAAATCTTCTACAGAAGATATTCTCTCTGCTGTTGAAGGAACTGATTTGAATCACTTTCAAAAAGAAAGAAGCAAAATCGTTCAGAAGCATATAGAATATGTTGATTCCCTTCTTGATGAAGTTCAGCATCACATTGACATGATGGTTCTAGCCTATGAAGACTATATTCAGCTTCTGATGGCAATTCCTGGTATCAGCAGAAAATCTGCTATCATCATTATTTCCGAACTTGGCATCGATGTGTCCCAATGGTCAAATGCTCGTAAGCTAGCCGCATGGGCTGGACTAGCTCCCGGACGCAATGAATCTGCCGGAAAGAAAAAATCCGTAAAGATTTCAAAAGTGGTATCTACCTTAAACCATGCCTTGTTCAGGTTGCATATGCTGCTGTCAAGGATAAGACATGCAGCTACTATGCAGAAAAATTTGACAGAATTTCCAAGCGTCGCGGCAAGAAGCGTGCCATCATAGCGATTGCCAGAAAGATACTTGTAGCCATCTACCATATACTCAAGACAGGTGAAGTCTTCAATCCATCAGATATGGTAGATGTTGAAACAACGAAAGAACAGCGCATCGCTTATATCACAAACAATTTCAGAAATGCCTTCAATCAGCTCAGCCGAACTGGTTTGAGTGAAGAAGTAATCTTAAACATTATCATCAAGAAATCAGGCAACTCACCCCAAACAGAATAGCTTTCCATTTGGGGAAAGGGGCATTATGCTCTTTTTTAGCAAAATCTATATTTCCATTCCTATTTTTTATTCAGATTAATATCCCTTCCTTATTTTCTATAAAATAAACAACTACATCATACATGATATAACCATATTTTTCAACTTATCTTGACATCTCCCTCCATCTTTAGAGTTTTTTCCTTATTATTATCTACAATGTTGAATGCCAAACTAAATAAAAAGAAAAATAAAGAAAATAGTCAAAATAAAAGAAAAAGTCTTATCAAAGTGAATGAATAAGAAATAATCACTTTAAATGATAAGACTATTTTAGTATGATAATAGTTGGAAAGGAAAAGGATAAAGCCTCTCACGCCAATGCTAGCCTTTATCCTCTGTTCAAAGAACACTTATATGATAACCTATTACTCAAACACATTCAATCAAAACTTTTCTAAAATGCAAACATTTTATAATGAATGTCTTGAAGATCTTAATATCGCTTCTCTAGAATGTTCATGTCATCACAAAGGACATCTTATCAAGCATGGCTTTTATACGCGCAAAATAAAAACACCAGATGGCATTATGACCCTTAAAATTCAAAGATTCAAATGTAAGCATTGTAATCATACACATGCATTTTTACTATCTATCATTATTCCTTATAGTCAAATTCTATTTCATGACACTCTATCCATTATTCGCTCAAGTACTATGCAGGATTTAGATCAGCTTATGATTGAGAACCCAAATATAGATGAATCTAATATTTCTTACATAAAGAAACAGTATTCGATGCATTGGAAACAAAGACTACTATCTGAAAATATTCAATTAGATAGTTCTTTGGTTTTTCAGTGCTTTTTTCATTTTAAAAGACAGTTTCTTTCACTTCTTCCGTTGATTCTTCATGAACAGGTTCAATTTTGTTATAAATTGGAGACTCTGTCACTTCAATATTACAATAACAAAATTGAGACTATATAAATGGATTTATACTACATTTCGAATCAATTATATATTTCAATTGATGCTTCAGTTATATATTGATGATGCATAACGTATAAAATAATCAATTATTCATCGGTCAAAGATAAAATACCTAAATCGAAAAATGAAATACTCAATAAGCTTAAAAGCTTATACATACTAGATTGATGATAATATTTTTCTTCTTCTCCAAAAATCTTAACATTTATGTGACCAAAATTATCAAGATCATTTTCATTAAAATTATATTCACATAAATTCTTTAAACTCATAATCATCGCCATGCAGCATTTTGCATACTTTCCTGTGTTATCCTATTTTGATGATATTGATTAGAATCAAGATAGCTTTTTAAATCATGAGATTGTGTATAACTGACTTGCATATCACTTTCAAAACAAGAGATAACATAGGATTCAATACATGGATAACTCAACAAAAGTAATCCATTTCCCACATAATCTTGATTATCATCTCGTGAATGTGATAAATGAATTAAAAGCTCTTTAATAAGCCCACTATTTTTATTTGACTGAGGATCTCTATCAAAAATATAGAATATTGCTGCATTATTTACGTCTATATCATATTCACTCATTAACATCTTGTAAATAGAATCAATATATTCTGTATAACTACTAATTGAACTTATATTTGAATTTTCTGATTTGATTACACATATTCTTGAGTTAAAATCTTTTTTACTTTTAAAAGTATAAGCATTTTTCGTTGCACTTTTCACCTCAATAAATGTATAGTCAAGAATCTTTGTAAAAATATGCTTTAATAAAGAAAATTCTTTAACAAGTCCCTCTACAATATAAATAACTTGCCCTACCTTTTTATCTTTATTTAAAACGATGTTCATCATTTTTTCTCCCTAAAATTAGGAATACCATCAAAAATACCAGACAAGTACATTTTCTCTAGATTTTGTGACTGTCTTGGACTTTCTGAAGAAAATCTTTTTATGATACTTCCTTCATTTCCTTTAAAATCAACTGCATAAATTTGGTCTGGTCTTAATAGAGATGTTTTTAATACATTAGTAGAATGGGTTGCAAAAATAAGCTGTGAATTTTTAGAATTTGTTAAAATATATTTAATGAGTAATTCCTCTAATTCATTATGGAAAGAAGCGGCATTAAATTCATCTAAAATAAGCATTCCATCATTATTGACAATATGCAATATCGTAGGTATCAAAGGAATCAATTCTTTATTACCTTGAGATTCCATATATAAAGGCATCCAATAATCACACCCCTCTTTTTTCACAAAGAATTCTTTTTGATTGCCTAAGTTAATAGTTGTATACTCACCTACCATAGATTCATTAGTATACTTCAAACTATAACCAATTTTAGAATCCTTCATAAAATGATTCATTCTATCGACTGCTTCTTCTGATATATTATCTTGTAATTTATTTAAAACCATAGGACTAAAGGCAACATTTCTTTTATTAGAAAAATCCCAGTAAATAGAATTTTGTAAGAAAGAAAACCATTTTTTTAATACAGGAAATTGAGAAAATTGTGTATTAAAATAAATTGTTCTTAAAAACAGCACATTTTTAGCAATAGAATCTCCATGGTAATAATCAGTTTCAGTAATATTTGTTTTAGCTTCTTGTCCCAAACGTGTCAATAATGGTTGATTATCCAGACATAGTTTTTCACTCACAACATGACCATCACGACTAAAAATCATTTTATATAAGATGTCATGTTGATCTATTTCAAACAAGTAGCTTAACTCTAAGTTTTCTTGTGTATATAAACACATTTGAAGTGGTAAGCCTATATCTCTATCTATAAACAATAGGTCTAATAAAACTGAGATTGCATGTATAGCGTTAGATTTACCAGACGAATTTGGACCAACAAAAACCACCCCTTTAACTATTCCATTTGCAACATGAGTATCCTCCAAAAAACCATATTTTGTTGCTTTTAAATCAATGATTGTTTCATTTTTAAATGATTTGTAATTTTTAACAAAAACTTTCTTTAACATGTTTTTTCACCGTCCTGTAAATTTATAACAGATAAAAATTATATAAGTGTATTTTTTTTACACTTATATTATACTATACATTTATTAATTTATACAATAAAAATATTTATCATACATTTTTTAGAATTAAAATAATTGTTATTTTAAGTAAAGTCATTTGAAAAATTGCTCTCCAATAAAAAATATTTTATTTAATTCAACATCACTAAAAAAATATTAACTTAAATGAGTAGTAAAATTATTGTATATTCTATTTATTATTTTATAGTCATACTACTTATCTGTTCCGCTTTCTGTTTATCTTTGACTATAAATTCATCTTTTAAATTATTTTCTCTAAATTGTATTTTATTAATATTTGTATAATCAATCATTATGTCTTTACCCAATATTTTTGTTAAATTGGCGACTATGCCATTTAATGCCTCCTGCTCATAATAATAAATATATATTCTTGTTTTATCTCTTAAAGATATTTTTTTAATAATATCTCCATCTACTTCATTAATAGAATGACCAAATATAATGATTTCTATGATTTCTTCTTTATGACTGAGCCATTCTATATATTCATTTCCAGTTTTATAAATAATCCTTTGATAATATTTTTGAAATTCAATAAATTCATAATTATCTTCAGCATCATTAATTTTATCACCTATACCAAAAACCATCTGAAATTGTTCATCAATATTCTTTTGAACATTTCCATGAATAAAATGTGTTGGAATATTCTTATTATATAATTTACTATATGTATCCGTGTAATTAAAGTTAATAACATAATCAATATTTAAACTCTTAAAAAATTCATACCTTGTTTTTGTATGATTTAAGAACTTTGATAAATAACAACAAAGCAACCATGTTAATTCATTAAGATCTAATAATAATTTTTCTTTTATTTCACCAATAGCCAATCGTAAACTTGCTTTTTTTGAATGAGAACCAATATAAATAAACATATTCACAATTTCATCATTTTCCTCTTTTCCTCTTATTGAACGCATATGTTTATTCTTATAATGTTTAGATATATACACTATTTTCGCAATTTCCTGTGCAATAATTCCTTCAATATCGCACCAATGTGGATCTTTTAAAGACTGCCTTTTTTGAATACAATTTAACCAATAATTATTCTTACAAATATCAATCATTTTTCTCAATAATTCATCACTAATAATATTTTCTTTTAAAATCACATTCACTGCTGATTTTTTAAAGCCACATTCAATAAATTCATGATAAATACGTTCTCTAAAAGACTCATCAATATCCTCAACATCTTTGTTGTGAAACACCATACAAAACTCATAAAAATTAATATACTTTGTATATAATCCATGAGCTATATCAAACCCATTTCCAATCATTAATATTCTCTTCATCTTTTTAATCCTTATCCATTATTTTATTTCTATATATCCATCACTACAATGATTTTTCTTTTTCATGATTATTTTTCCATCCTTTATCACATCATTTGTAATAAGAATTTTTGTTTTGTTTTTCGTCAACATATCCAATATTTCTTGATTTGGATGAGAATCTTTTGCTTTACCAAAACGACCATTATCATGTGAAATAATAGCAACCTCAGGATTAATCCATGATAATATTTTACTTGTGAGATTATTCTTGCTGCCATGGTGAGGAACTTTTAAATACTGAGAATATATCAATTCATTATTATTTATCAAACGCTTGAATACTTTCTTGCTGGCATCCCCTGTTAATAAGAAGCTAAAATCTTCTTCTTGATATCGAAGCACAAGACATGTATCATGACAACATTTAGTATATTGACGATATATCTTAGATAAACGTTTTCTTGTTGGTTTATGATGAAAAGCCATTAATAGTTCTCTATTTCTCATAATAAAATCTACTACATAATTTCTCCTTGATATATCATTATTATTTTCATAACTAAATAATCTATTTTCATCTAATATTTGATATTCTTCATTAAGTACATTAAAATTACCAAAAATATATTCATTGAATTGATCAGCAAACTCTTTTTCAAATAAAGTATAAAACATCTCTTTTAATTCATTTTCATCACATTCTTGAATCCATTTATATACATTAAGATATTGAGGTGGATTCAAACATCTCATACAGCCATAAAAAATATCATCTTGATGACAGACCTGTATATGGCTACTTTTTGATAGACTCACTAAAAAATTATAGTTATTAACGATATCATTTAATTCATTAATAAATTCTATGCAATCCTTTGCACTTCTGATTCCTTTTAAATTCAATATTGCTTTTGCGATTAAAGTTAGTTCATCTAGATAATCAGGAACATAGATATTGTTGATACGATGAAATTGAGAACCAATAAAATATCTCAAACCACCCATATGATCATCATGATGATGAGTTAAGAATATATCAATATCATTATATTTTGCTTCTTTTGTTATATCTATATTTCCAGGTCCTAAATCAATATATATAGTCATTTTTGCATTTCTGTCTCCATCATACAAAGCATTAAAAACAACACAATCTCCCTGTCCAACATTCAATACTTTAATATTTCTAACTAATCTACGCATACTATCACTCCAATCCTAAAAAAACACATTGTATATGCTTATATTATACTATAAAAAATATATAGCACATAGTATATAAATTGTTAAAACATATTAATAAACATAAATCAATCTATATTACAAAGTTATTATAAATAACATTATGATAGCTATAAAATTAATGATTGCATAAATATCCCAAACATTATATACTATATATGTCTTCTATATAAAAAATGTTATTTATAAAAACAAAGAGAGGTAAAATATGAAAAAATTATCACAAACATTACTTGCATCAACAGTCATGAATGCAAGAAAACACAAAAATATGACGCAACAAGAATTAGCAGATTTAACTGGTATCAATAGAGCTATGATTAGTCGTTTAGAATCTAATGACTATATGCCTTCTATTACTCAATTAGAACAATTAGGTGAAGTTCTTGAGTTTGAACCATTTGAATTATTTGTTAATGAAAAAGAAAGTAAACATACACAAAAAGAACCACTTAATATTGCAGTAGCAGGTACTGGTTATGTTGGTTTAAGTATTGCAACATTACTTGCACAAACTAATCATGTAGTAGCTGTTGACATTATTCAAGAAAAAGTGGATATGATCAACAATAGAAAGTCACCTATTCAAGATGATTATATTGAAGAATACTTAGCAACAAAAAAATTAGATCTAGTAGCTACAATGAATGCTAAAGAAGCATATAAGAATGCTGACTTTGTTGTTATTGCAGCACCTACAAACTATGATAGTCAAAAGAACTACTTCGATACATCAGCAGTAGAAAACGTTATTGAACTTGTATTAGAAGTTAATCCTCATGCTATTATGGTTATTAAATCAACTATTCCAGTAGGATATACAGAATCAGTAAGAAAAAAATATAACACAAGTAATATTATCTTCTCACCTGAATTCTTAAGAGAATCAAAAGCATTATATGATAACTTATATCCTTCTCGTATTATTGTAGGTACGGATACAAACGATGAACGCTTAGTTAAAGCTGCTCATACATTTGCTCAGTTATTACAAGATGGGTCTTTAAAAGAAGATGTTGACGTTTTATTTATGGGATTCACAGAAGCAGAAGCTGTAAAACTATTCGCTAATACATACTTAGCATTACGTGTATCATATTTCAATGAATTAGATACTTATGCTGAAGTCAAAGGATTAAATACACGAGAAATCATTAATGGTGTATGTTTAGATCCACGCATTGGTAACCATTATAACAACCCATCATTTGGTTATGGTGGATATTGCTTACCAAAAGATACAAAACAATTACTAGCAAACTATGATAATGTTCCACAAAATATGATGAGTGCGATTGTGGAAAGTAATCGTACAAGAAAAGACTTTATTGCTGATCAAGTATTAAGTATTGCCGGAGCTTATGGGGCTAATAGTTCTTGGGATGCAAATAAAGAAAAAGAAGTGATTATTGGAGTTTATAGATTAACAATGAAATCAAATTCTGATAACTTTAGGCAATCTTCTATTCAAGGTGTCATGAAACGTATTAAAGCAAAGGGAGCAACCGTTATAATTTATGAGCCGTCACTTGAAAACGGTACTACTTTCTACGGTTCCAAAATTGTAAATGACTTAGATGAATTTAAAAGAATCAGCCAGAGCATCATTGCGAACCGATACGATGACTGTTTAGATGATGTAAGAAAAAAAGTATATACAAGAGATTTATTCCAAAGAGACTAAATATAATTAAACTAAACTAACTTCTAACTATAAAATAACCTCCGCCAGAAATCACAGAAAATGTGACTTCTGATAGAGATTATTTCCTAAATTAAAATTTAAAGTGCACCACTAAGGTGTGCTTTTTTGATACAATAAAGGAGCTCACCCGACGAAAAGGAGCTCCCATATGAATTATAAACATTTAGATGAAAAAAAGAAAGCACAAATTGATATTTTGCATGAGTGCAAATGCTCAATGAGAGAAATTGGAAGACGACTCAATATCTCTCATTCTACTGTTTCCAGATATCTTAATAAGATTCATAAGCCACGATCGATACCTGATATTCACATCAAATATAAAGATTTTATCGAATATCTTATCGAGCGTTATGACTGGAGAGTCAACTCAATTGAAGCATGTGTCTACAAATTTAAGAAATACTATCCAACCAAGCCATCAGTGAGTGCACAACAGGTTTATAACTGGATCAATGACGGAAAGATAGAAATCCAACCAAAAGATACCTGCTATAAAAGAAGAAAGAAAAAGAGAAAAAGAAAAAATGGAATGATGAACCACCTCAAATGGAATCTAGATCATAAAACGGTATTACCAATAAGATTAAGGCCCAAATACATAGAAAAAAGGGATGAGCCAGGGCATTTAGAGATAGATTCAATTATAGGCAAGAAAAATGAATGTGCCAGCATCATATCAATCGTAGATAGATGTACAAGGGTGGTGTGGCTAATCAAGGCAGAAGGAAGAAATGAATACTATATAGATAAGCTGATAAGAAAATATATAGAAGAAAATGAAATAGAAGTAAAATCAATAACGGTTGATAATGGCAAAGAATTTGAGGCGTTGGGAATCACAGCAAAAAGAATGAATGTAAAACTGTATAAATGTGATCCATATTGTTCGTTTCAAAGAGGGACAAATGAAAGAGCAAATGCACTGGTAAGAAGATTCATACCAAAAGGAAAATCAATGTACAACATTGAACAACAATACTTAGATGATACAAGCTTTAAAATCAACTCAATGAATAGAAAAATGTTTGACTTTAAATCAGCATATGACATAGAATGTGAATATATGATAAATGGTGCACTTTAGATTTTAACAAATAAAATAACCTCCGCCAGAAATCACAGAAAATGTGACTTCTGATAGAGGTTATTTTATTTGTTCTATTACAGGTAGAACTCCTTATACCACTCTGCAAATCTTCTCAAACCTTCACGAAGGCTTGTACTTGGCTTGAATCCAAAATCACGCTCCAAAGCAGCTGTATCTGCATAAGTTACTGGAACATCTCCAGGCTGCATCGGAACGAGCTTCTTATGTGCTTCAAAATCATAATCTTCCGGAAGTACTCCTGCACGAATCAATTCCTGCTGCAGAATATCTACGAAATACAGTAGATTCTCTGGGCTGTTGTTTCCGATGTTATAAATATTGTACGGCGGTACCGGAAGCCCATCTTCCCCTGTTGCTTTCTGCGGTGCACACTGCATAACTCTTTTCACCCCTTCCACGATATCATCTATATATGTAAAATCTCGTTTACAGTTACCATAATTAAAGATCTGAATAGTATCTCCTGAGCAAAGTTTATTAGTAAATCCAAAGTATGCCATATCTGGTCTGCCAGCCGGTCCGTATACCGTAAAGAAACGAAGCCCAGTAGACGGAATATTATAGAGTTTAGAATAAGCATGAGCCATCAATTCATTGCTCTTTTTGGTTGCTGCATACAAGGAAACTGGATTATCTACCTTATCATCTGTAGAATATGGAATCTTCTTATTTGATCCATATACAGAAGAAGAAGAAGCATATATCAAATGCTCTACTCCAGTCTCACCGTTATCGTAAGAATGTCTACAGGCTTCAAGAATGTTATAGAAACCAATTAAATTTGATTCTACATATACATCTGGATTTGTAATAGAATATCGTACACCAGCCTGTGCAGCTAAGTTTACAACAACTGTCGGTTTATAATCTCTAAAAATACGGTCAATCAAATTTCGATTTGCAATAGAGCCTTTGATAAATGTCCAGATGGATTCTGGATGTTTATCAATTTCTTTATCAATTTCTGACAGACGAAACTCTTTAATAGAAACGTCATAGTAATCATTCAAATTGTCAATACCGATAATATTTACCGGTGATTGCGTACGGATTAACTCCAATACTAAATTACTTCCGATAAAACCAGCAGCACCGGTCACCAAAATCGTCTTTCCTGTTAATGCTATATTTATTGATAACATAATATATATTCTCCTTTACCAGAGGTCATACGCCTCTTTATCAGTCAATAATCTTATATTTCTTAATTATCTTCACACGTTGCTTACCAATCTTGATAGTATCAACTGCTATGCTCTTTTTGTAATGTAATATACCAGATAACTTGGCTACCAGCAAAAGATACAGTTTCTTTTTCACGTAGGAATATCTTGTTGAAATGGCCCTCTTTATGTAAGAAAGAAAAAATACGTGAAGTAAATTACTCTTCTTTCTGCATTTCTGTACAAAATATGCTTTTTTTGTCATCAATCCACGTACAATTAAACTGTTCTCCATTATATATTTGAATACTAAAAGATGTCACAGATTTGACGTATACCAACACCAGCTTCCAGAAAATGCTTAATCGTATGACAAGATTAAGAACAACAAATAATCCGTATTATCCAAATTCCAAATATCTCTAACATCTATTTTTATTTTAATTAGATGCTCAAACACATCTTTGAAGAACAGTATATTCCAATTTCCATAGAAATCCTTTCGTCTTTCCATTAAAGTTTTATAAACTTCTATGAAACAAATTCCTTTTCTAAATCCCACTTCGTGGTTATGATCAACTCCAGTTTTAGAACTTATTACCTGTATCTATACTGTAACATAATTTCGTGTACTTTGTCGATTAGCACTGGCTTTACTTATAATATCCTTATCTTCGGATATTCTTGTCTTTGGATTTGGATAAAAACTTCTACATATCAAACCATTCATCACTAATAGTGTAATATTTACATCCATCAAAGCTTAATCAACGTTGTAAAATGCGATATTCTTTTGAGTCTGTGCAATTATCAATACACTCGCTTGCTACATTACTCACGACAGGTACTAATCTGTCTATGCTTATGCTTGTTCACAAACATTAAATCTACATACCACTTCATAAATCATTGGTAGGACCTTATGCTGTGCGACCAGATTAAATAAACTTATCCTGTGTCTACTTCCTATGTATTACCCACGAGACTGTGTTTGAGTTAAAACAGCTCTATACGCTTTACTAAATCCACTGCCGTAGAAAATATTATCTCCATGAACCATTGCACATGCATCATCACTGATAAATTCTTTTCCCAAAATAAATATCTGGCCTATCTATCCGCTGACAGCTTTATCTTGTGAGAAAGATTCACAACATAATTTGATCCGTATCCAAGAAATCTCTTAAAGTTAGGAAGATCAGTTAGATTGAAAATCAAAAGAATATTCATGATTCCCTTCAACATCAAAGTAAACAGTGAGCAGTAAATCATTAGCTCTTCATAAATCGGTAATAATTGTTTAGATGTAACCATTGCTAAAGAATAGAGTCTAATTCCCGCTCAACCAGCTAAGATAATTCCTTTCATGTTTACAAAACTCCGTTTTATTCTAATTTTCTAATATATCTGCAATTCTTTCACAAGCATGTCCATCCCCATAAGGATTACTTGCATGCGCCATCTTATTATATAAATCTTTGTTCTCTAATAATTCCTTAAAGTTTCTATAAATAGTTTCTTCATCTGTTCCAACTAATTTAAGTGTACCAGCTACAATTCCTTCTGGACGTTCTGTTGTATCACGCATAACCAATACTGGCTTTCCTAAAGAAGGTGCTTCCTCCTGAATTCCACCACTATCTGTAAGAATCAAATAACTTCTTGAAAGGAAATTATGGAAATCTAAAACTTCCAAAGGTTCAATAATATGAACACGATCACATTCTCCAAGTTCCTGTTTTGCTGCTTCGCGAACAAGTGGATTCATATGAATTGGATAAATTGCCTTTACATCTGAATGTTCATCCATAATACGACGAATAGCTCTAAACATATTATGCATTGGTTCTCCAAGATTTTCTCTCCTATGAGCAGTAATTACAATTAGTCGACTGTCAGATACCCAGTCTAACTCAGGATGAGAATACTCAGATTTAACAGTAGTCTTTAAAGCATCAATTGCTGTATTACCTGTTACATAAATGCTGTCTTCTTTTTTTCCTTCACGAAGAAGATTTTCCCTAGACATTTCTGTAGGAGCAAAATTATATTTTGCCACTATACCAACCGCCTGTCGGTTAAACTCTTCAGGATATGGACTATAAATATCATATGTACGAAGTCCGGCTTCCACATGACCAACCGGAATTTGCTTATAAAAACAAGCAAGTGCTGTTACAAACGTTGTACTAGTATCACCATGGACAAGAACAACATCTGGTTTTACTTTATCTAGAACTTCTCCAATCTTATTTAAAATGTTAGTTGTGATATCAAATAAAGTTTGCTTATCTTTCATTATTGATAAATCATAATCTGGAACAACATTAAAGGCTTCCAAAACCTGATCAAGCATCTGACGATGCTGTCCTGTAACACAAACCACCGTATTCATAGACTTCCTCATCTTAAGCTCATTTACTAAAGGACACATCTTTATTGCTTCGGGCCTAGTACCAAAAACCAACATTACTGTTTTCATTATTATTTCCTCCTTAAATTACTTTTTTCTATGATTAGGTAATAAATCTCGAATATCAAAAATTTTCAATAACTGATACATCAACATTGTATATACGACAAATATGATACCTTCAATAAAAAATACTATTATCGATTTTGATTGAACAATAACATTATCACCAATAAAAAATATCAACATTATTGCACCCACAAGAAGTATGGTCTTAAATGATAGTTTAACAGGGAAAGCCCTGAATGTCATTAATCTAACTATAATGAGATAGCTCATATATGAAACAAATGTTGTGAATGCGGCAATTGGAAATCCGTAACGAGGAATCAGAATAATATTTAAAACAATGTTTAATATTGCTATACTTAAATTAAAGACTAAAATCATCATTGTTTTCTGTTGCAATTCATAATATTTATGATATAAAAGTGAAAAACCATATATAAAGATTCCCAATGCTGTCCAAATAAATATACTATCATTTTGAGCGTATGAATTACCCTTAAACAAGCTCAAAAGCACGTTGGCTTTTAAGCATCCATAGAATACTATGGGTAACGTAAATAGCAAATAGTAGTTTAATACTTTTGAAATTAAGGAATATGTTTCTTCTTTATTTATATTCCATGTATTAACTATAATCGGATGAAATGCATTTACAATAATTAATGCAAACATCATGTATATGCTATTTCCCAATGAATATATGGTCGAATATATTCCTACACTTGCATCCGACTCAAAATATTTAATTAAATACCTATCTGACGAAACCAATAGCCAATTTGAAACCGATAAACCGATTAGTGGCATACCATATCCTAGATACTGCTTTAGTTGTATCATATTAAATTTATTTTGTGAATTCTTTGTAATTTTTGTTGTACTTTTCAAAAAAACTAAATAAATCAACATTATAATACTTTGACTTATAAAAATAGAATCTATATCATGTGTAATATATGCTATTAACACCATTGGAAAAAGTCTTCCTATCGAGAACGCTAATTCTAAAATCACATATTGATATAATTTTCTTTCCTTTCTCAAAACTGCATCTAATACATTATATATAATTAGAGTTATAACATATATATACGCAGAAATTGAAAGTTCAATAAAAAAACTACTCATAAAAACAATCAACAAACTGAATGTTATTACACTTAATGTTGATATCATAATAAAAGAAAAATCTTTTTTTTCTTCATAGTATCTTAAGATACCCTGTGAAAGCCAAAGCGAACTTAATGAAGTTATAATATTTAACGTACTTAACATAATATTATAATAACCTATATCAGATTCACTAAATAAATAAGTAAGCAAAAAAACCGCAACAAAAGAAAGTATTCCTCCTGAAATTCTAGCTACAGCTTGCATCACTACATCAAATGAATACTGTGTTGACTTACTATTCACACAAAATCCACCTCTACTTTTTAAAATTTTTTACGTAATCAACGATATTTCTCATCGTTTCATGATACTCATAACGTTCTCGATTATGTTCATTTAATATCTTATCCGAGCTAAATAATTGGTGCATTCTTTCTATTGCATCAATTATGTCTTTTTTATCATTAGATGTAACTGTTACATTTCCATAATCTTGTAAAATCTTCAATGACGCATCATCATCACTATTATTATTTCTAATATATAGTATATGAATACCTGTGGCTATATACTCAAATATCTTTCCAGGGACTTGAAATGTTGTTTTATTTCCAAATAATAACAACACATTGGATTTATATAATTCTTTTCGAAACTGTTCACTCGGAACTAGATCTTTAATTTCAACAATATCCTGGATTCCAAATTTTTCTACTGACTCTCTCAGTTGTGTGTAATCATTGTTATATATAACAGCATGGATAATATCTTTATTCGGCATATCATTTACAGCATCAACAAATGGATACGGATTTCTATGTACCGGATTCAAAGAACCCCCGTATATTAAATGAATTTTTCCATTACTCACATTACTTTCTATATTCTTTACCATATTTTGATCAAAGCCTATATTAAATGTATCAATTTTATCATTCGAGAGATTATATAACTCAGAATACTTTCTTTTATTATAATCGGTAATTACAAATATTTTTTTTGCACGTTTAGCTACTCTTTTTTCCAAGCAAAACTCAATTGCATACCGTAATTTACTTCGTTTTCTTGATGGTTCATAAATCCAAGGATCACCATAGGTGCAAATAAACGGTACATTATATTTTCTTGATAATTTTTCACTTATTATATGAGCACTATAAGGTGATGAAATGGATAAAATAAGATCATATTTTCCCCAATTTACTGTTTTCGCCCATCTAATTACATTTGGATACCAATCAATTACCGGATCTGGAATTATATGATCTCGAATAAATTTTTTTATACTATTTCTTTTATTTGTCATGTCTGTTATCGTAGTTGAACTACAATCAGATAATATTTCATTTACTCCCCTGTGAAATATACCACCTTTAACACGATAAACACTTGACTTGATATTATTTTTTAAACTATCGTTGCCAACCGTTAACACATCAACAGAGACACCTGAATCAATCAATGCATTCAACATCTTTATATTTTTATCGCTACATGAACCATCTTCTGGCGGAAAGTGGTAAGAAATCATTAATATTTTCATAACGCTCACTCCTTTTTTGGTTCTTTAATATATATACATACAATAATCATAGTTATTATCGTTATCCATGTTGTTAAATAGATTAGCGTGTATTCTCTAATTCCCCAAATCAAAATGCTCTGAATCATAACAAGAGCTACTGTATTCCTTATATTCATATTATTATTAAATTTGTAGTACATTCTCGAAGAAATATATCCAAGCACCAAATAAAACAATGGAAATAGTAATCCAAACTCAATTAATGAATAATATTGTATTGGCGCAGTATTAAAAGCTATATATGACTGCGTCCCTATATTCAAAAAATCGAGACTAAATGGTGTACTTAAATTTAACTTCCCTCCCCATAAGCCTTGTAAATATAATAAAGGAATTCTAAACGTAGATATTCCTACACCTAAAAATTTGATATTTGTTTCTATCAACTTATTGAAATAAGGAAAACTTCCAATAAAATATGTTAATGGAGAGCTTAAAAAATCAGGAATTTTAAATCCTGCTACAGCAAAGTTTTGTATACTATATGATTTATTAAGCATATTTTGAGTAACACTCATAAATCCTGTCGTTCCAGCTATAATTACTCCTATTTTTAATAATCCACCTTTGGTTTTTCTATTTTTCCCTTTTCTTCCATTACTAATTTGTACATAATAGTACGTCAATAGATTTAATAAAATGGCTTTAAAAAGAGTGTCCCTTCTAACAGAGATAAACGGTATAAAACATATAATAAATTGAACAAATAACAAAAATCTATGTTTTGTCTTTTTCTCCAATAGTAAGATCAACACAAACACAGACTCTGGCAAAGCTAAAAATGTAAGTGTATAATATAGTTTTCCAGAATAATATCCTTCTTGCAATATTTGGTTGTATTCTGACATATTCGAAATAATGTAGCTCAAACCAAAGTTTCCTAGTATGTCAATCAAATAAAAAACTATGCTTATATTTGTTATTACAGCTATGATTCTCACAGCCTTAACAAGTTTATTATAGGAATACTCACCTTCTACTGACGAAGTTTTCCTTATCTTAAATATAAGGTTTTTACCCCCTAATGTTCCTATCCAAAACATTATATAAGACGTCATCAATATCATAAAAAATTCAACTGAATAATCAGTTTCAAATGCAGGCGAGCATAATCCAAGAAGAATTAATAGTAACTGAAATGAAATAAATCCAGTTATTGGATTTAATAATCTATTATATTGATATATACCTACCAAAGTAAATACAACTAATACTAGACTACAAAGTAATATATTCATAAAACTTCTCTCCCCCAAATGTTTGGCTTTTTACTTAGCTCTTTAGAATTTCTATCAGCTTTTTACTAACATTTTGGAAATGATACTCTCTAAAAAAATCTGTTTCAATATGAGATATGCAACCATAATATCTATCTTCTTGATATAGAAGCGTTTCAAAAGCATCAATCCATTCTTCTTTGGAATTTGCCGTAATACCATTTCCTTTAATAATTGATTCATTCACTCCTACTGGACTACCCACAACTGGTTTTTTCATATTAAGATACTGTATTAATTTAAATCCACATTTGCCTCTGTTTATTTTATTATTCTTAAGTGGCATTATCCCAATAGTAAAGTCACTAATATTCCTTATATAATCATTTTCTGACCACACAATTAATTTACTATTACGAATTCTCTCTGTAAATTCTAACGCTGTATTACTTATTATATGAAATGATACTTCTGGATGTTGCTGAATCAATTCATTAATCGGCTCAACTATTAATTCCAAGTTATCAATTGTCGTTTCACTCCCAATCCATCCAATAATCTTTTTTGAAAATGTTTGTCTCCAATATGGTTCATATTTTGTTGTATCTTCTATTGTAGGTAAAATAATACAATTTGGATTAACTCTTTCATAATGCTTTTTTAAAGTTTCATTTCCACAAATTACAGCATCAGATTTTTGCGCAATTCTATCTGAATTATCCCTCTTCAACTCGTAAATTGCATCATCCACATCAAAGACAATTCTTATTCCCTGTCTTTTTAAATGCTCTAGCATTGTCCACTTATATTTAGGAATAACTCCCTTCTGTATAAATACAACATCAAATTGAGGGGCAATAAAATACAACTGATATAAACGCTTGACAGCACCTATTAAATATAATATTCCGATTTTTAGCTTGTATTTTTTCTTATTCCACATATATTCAGCAGTATATTTATCATTCCAAAAGCAAAAATACTGTGTATAAAAATTCTTTTCAAATTCATCCTTAAAAATATATGCTCTATAATTTGAAGACGCTCCCTTTTTGGAATATAGCGTAAAAACAGCTAATTTCTTCATTCTAACACCTTCTTTATTCAATTCATTATATTATTAATCACAAAATCATCTCTGTAATCCTTTTTTGAACAACTACAGTTCCATCAGGTATATTTCCTTTAATCACACTACCGGCTGCAATAACCGCATTATCTCCAATTATTGTTCCTTTAAGAATTATCGAATTAGCACCTATCCATACATTATTTCCAATTTCAATCGGAGCCGTCTTATAATGATTCGCCTTTAAGCCGTCAGGATGACGAAAATCATGATCATGATCAAAAACTTGTACATTAGGAGAAAATTGAACATTATCACCAATAACAATTTTTTCATGACATACAATCATATTATTAGAATTTACAGATGTGTTATTACCTATAATACACTCTGCGCCTTTTCTAACACGAATTTTAGCCCCGTCACGCATCTTAAACATTTTACCAATTTTTAAATGTGAACCTATATCCATACTTATTTCCGTAAATGGAGAAATCATACAGATTGGCGCTCCTTGAAATCCACTCATATGAAAAATCTTAGTCCAGCAAATTTTTATTGTTCCAAATGGAACAACCACTGCTGCTCTTACATATTTATTCATTATCTTCCTGCCTTTTTCACTTCATCTATATACTTCTTGATAACAATCTGTCTATCAAATTCATTTTCAATTTTCTTTCTTCCTGCTAGTCCCATCATTTTTTTTCGATTAAAACTAAGTTTAATAAACTTCTCTACTTTATCTGTTAAATCAGTGGCATTTCCTGTCTCAAATAAATATCCAGTCTTTCCATCTTCAATAACATCCATTGTTCCGTTTATATTCGAACCAATGCAAACTCTTCCAGTTGAAGCTGTTTCAAGTAGGACATTGGGCACTCCTTCTCCACCGTGTGACGGAAGAATAGTACAATGACATTTTTCTATCCAATCAGCAATATCCTTGCGAAAACCAATGTATTCTACATATCGCTTTTCCTCATATTTATGAATAATTGCTTTATATTTTTCTTCCTCGTTCCATCCAGCAATCAAAAATCTTGTATTTGGGTATTTCTTCTTAATATTTTTTGCACATTTTAGATATTCATCAATGCCCTTCAATTCCATAACACGGCCGATAAAAATGAAATTAATAACCTCATCTGATGGCATTTCTACAAAGTGATGTTCCTCTAAATTACAACCTGAACCCGGAAGCATTTCCCAGTTTTTTTTAATCATTTTGTGCTCGACAAAGTAATCCTTATCGCCAGTATTCTGAAAGAATACCTTATATGCATGTTTCATTGAAATTCTGTAAAGAAATGTTGCAATTCTACTAACCATATTCTTTTTTAAAAATGTAGCTCCCGTTCCGGTAACATTACATACCTGCTTATAATGCAGTCGATTTGCTACCATAGAGCCATAGATATTTGGTTTAATAGTATAAGAAAAAATTATATCTGGATTCACCTGTGGAATCAACTTTCTATATTGGCGAATAAGCTTTAAATCATTTTTAGGATTCACACCTCTTCGATCTATCTCAGTTAACACAATCTTACAGCCCATTTCTTCAAAAATCTTATTATCATTGTCTTTAGGAAGCGAGAGATAAACCTCATGACCTTCCTCACATAATTTACGAATCAACTCTTTACGAAATGAGTAGAGTGTAATAAAGTGGTTTGATAAAAATAGTACTCTGCTCATTATTTTCTCCCCTCAGCCTTTTTTTTCATTTCACCTGTGCCCCCTTCAACGACACCATCGCTCTTAAGAACACTTACGATAGTTCCAAAAAAACATCTTACATCCATTAATAATCCCTGTTTTTCAACATACTCTCCGTCAAGCCTTGCTTTTATTGGAATCTCTAACTCATCTCGTCCATTAATTTGTGCCCAACCAGTTAATCCCGGACGAACATCATTTGCACCATATTTATCTCTTTCAGTAACAAGATCATCTTGATTCCAAAGTGCTGGTCTGGGCCCGATAATCGACATATCTCCCTTGAAAATGTTCCACATCTGAGGAAGTTCATCAATGCTAGCCTTACGAATAAACCCACCAATTTTCAAAATATACTGTTCCGGATTTTCAAGCATGTGTGTTGGCATATCATGTGGAGTATCCATCTTCATGCTACGAAATTTGTACAAATTAAAATATTTCTTGTTTTTTCCAACACGCTTCTGTTTAAAAATAGCAGGGCCTGGATCTTCCCTCTTAATAAGAAGTGCAACAATCCCCATAGGAGCTGCTAAAACAATCAATCCAATTCCAGAAAGAAGGATATCTATAAATCTTTTAACAAATTTTAAATACATCGTTCTCATTCCTCCCTCATTTTACTTTATAATTTATCTATTCATAAAAATGCAGATTTTATTTATCCCACATAATATTGCAATCTACTTTCGTAGTATCAAGAACTATACTTCTTTCAGATACTGAGCACTTACATTTCAATTGATAAAACTTACCAATCTTAGCATCATGTTCAACTATAGCATTGCTCATAACTATTGATGTAGTATTAATTAATTATTGTATATGAATTGATTTCAGTCCTTGCCTCAATGATACACCCCTTTTCAATCATATCTGGAGGTGATATACATGCCATAGAATGCACCAACGTAATCAATTTTTCACCAATCCTATCGAGCAGTTTTTCTCTCACATCAGAATTTCCAATTGCTATAAATGCTACATCATATTCCATATGTTCTAAATCTTCAATCTTTCCAATTGCAAAATCACTATTATCATCTAAAAAATCTATATCAGTGAATATTTCCATTGCTTCAGCAGTTTCTTTGGCAACTATACCATATTACTCTGCTCCAATTATTATTAGACACACTATTATCATCCTCTCACCGCATGAAAAAGACTCACATTAGAAATTACTCTCTGATACGAGTCCTCTTTTGTTCCCATAGGCATAAAAAGTTATTTTAATGACATATTGTTAATCAAAATACATTCCATTTTCCTTGCTCAACGAACTACTCTTTACATTGCCTATAGGAACAATGCAAGTCATTTTGACGAAATTAATCTCTTGATTTTTTCTATATTATCATACCCTATTTTTTTCAATCTATATAACGACAAAAATCCTTCTGTTTCAGTGATCTTTACCTATCCTCCTATTCAGATTCTACTCAATATTGTAGATCAATTTATGAGTACCCAAGAAACCATTTCTTCCTCTTGGGACTTAAGAATTTTTTCCATTTCCTGACCTTTTCTGAATTTCAAAAACGGCAAAATGCTTCAATCCCTTGTATTTAAAAGACTTTTCTTGGTTCTCCTTATTATATCACCATCACTTAGTAACCACACTTGTTACCTGCAAGTCTTATTGCAAGATGAAATACAGTTGTTCCTGAAAGTATGGCAACCATATGCTGACATCCTACATATTCTCTTGAATACTTTTCTATTTCACTAATATTTTCTCCTATAGTAAACATTCAATTAGTTGCATAAGCTTATTTTATCTATTGGCTATCTTCGCCAGGCATAGTTAGTGAAGATAGTCAGATTTTCTTTTCAAAAGGTTTCACTGAATAATATCCTCACCACACTAAAGGATAATAGCGGATTATCCTTTATTTATATTTTGTATGAAGTTAAAAAGTGTATAAAAAAAGATATACACTCATGTATAACTTCCCTAAATTTTACTAATAATTTCTAATCCAACTTTGACAGTTGTTTCTCTACCAAATAATGATATATCTACATAAGCAAGACGCTTATGTCTATCAATTTTCACAATATGTCCTTCATATCCTATTAAAGGTCCTTCATTAATATGAATCACATCACCTTCAATATATCCAATAGACATATCAACAATATGCTGTTTACCACCAAACTGTGCTAAAAACATAGCTTCCTGTTTATATATAGGATAAATATTCTCTCCATCATTTCCTAATAATTTTGTTAAGTCCGGGATTTTTTTTAATTCAATAAACAAATCATCTACATGATCTGTTACTATAAAAATATAACCTTTAAATAAAATATCTTCTATTTCATGCCATTTTCCTCTAAACTTCTTCATATGTTTATATCTAGGAATAAAACATTCTTCATAGATATCTTTTTTAACAAGAATTTCACATTTTCTAACAATTTCCTCTTCTTGTCCACTTCTTACTTGCACAGCATACCAATTGTCATACATGTCTCATTCCTCCAAAAGAGTATAATTATCCTATCGAAATATTCGAAATATTCGATATATTTCGACACAGTTTTTTATAACAGATTATTTCAATAACGCGACAATGCGACGATTATTGATGAATAATCTTTTTTAAGATAAAACAGCATCTTGTTTCATTTTTCTTTTCACTCTTTGTTTTCCATTTTCATAATGATATGTACTCACAATATGTTTAACAGCACTTCTCATATCACTGTCTTCATCATAAGCAATTGTCTTTAATTCATCTAATTCCTTTAAGAATAAAGGAATATCCATTTCAATAGGATGCCCAATATGAATCAATTTATTTGGTGTTGTTTGCATCCCTTCTTCTTTCATTAACATTTCTTCATAAAGTTTTTCTCCAGGACGCAATCCCGTAAATTGAATTTTAATATCCACATCAGGTTCATATCCAGATAACTGAATTAAATTTCTTGCCATATCAACTATTTTCACAGGTTTTCCCATATCTAAGACGAAGATTTCTCCACCTTTTGCATATGCACCAGCCTGTAAGACAAGGGACACAGCTTCAGGAATTGTCATAAAATATCTGATAATATCAGGATGTGTGACTGTCACTGGTCCACCATTTTGTATCTGTTTTTTAAATAATGGGATAACAGAACCATTAGATCCTAAAACATTTCCAAATCGAACAGCAACATATTCTGTTTTTGATAATTGATCATAAGCTTGAACAATCATTTCACATATTCTTTTTGATGCTCCCATAATATTTGTTGGATTTACAGCTTTATCTGTTGAAATCAAAATAAATTTCTTAACATGATACTGATCACAAGCTTTCACTACATTCAATGTTCCAAAAACATTGTTTTTTATAGCTTCATGTGGTGCATCTTCCATTAATGGAACATGTTTATGTGCTGCTGCATGATAGACAATATCAGGATGATATGTTTCAAATAAATCATTCATTTTACCAACATCTCGCACTGATGCTATCATAGTTTGTAAATCTAATTTTGGATATTTACGTTTTAATTCCAATTGAATATCATAGGCATTATTTTCATAGATATCGACAATAATCAATTGTTTAGGTGATCTTTCTGCAATTTGTCTGCATAGCTCACTACCAATAGATCCGCCTCCACCTGTAACCATAATAACACGATTTGTAACATAAGACATAATTTCATCTAGATTAACTTTGATTGGATCTCTACCAAGTAAATCCTGTACTTCCACATCTTTTAATTTATTCAAGATAATTTCATCATTAATAAACTGATAGATACCAGGTAATCTTTTTAATTTACATTTTGTTTCCTTACAAATATTTAATATCTTTGCTACTTCTTTTTTATCAATTGAAGGTAAAGCAATATATATTTCATCAATTTTATATTTTGAAACATGATCCAAAATAGTATTTCTATCCCCAACAATAGGAACACCATGTATTCTTCTTCCTATTTTATGAGGATCATCATCAATAAAACAAACAATTGTTTTATGCAAATTTTTTGTATTCAATGTTTCTCTTAATATTTTTTCGCCAGCTGAACCAGCTCCAACTACCATAACTCGTTTATTTTGTAAGTCAGTTCTTCCAAATAAATCATGGCGACTGGCATACAATCTTAAAAAGCGATAACTAAAACGTGTTCCTCCCACCAATAATGTGCTCATCATAAAATAACCACATATAACACTAACTGGTAAATGAGCATTTGTTATCATATTGATAACTACCAAAACACATGTACTGAATAGCGTAGAAATGACAATATTCATAAGTTCATTGATTGATGCAAATTGCCATAGACTACTATATAGTTTCATAAAAGTAAATATGCCAAGACTGATAAGCATCAACAATACTGCTATTGGCATTGTTTCATACACAAATGTCCATGACATCATATTATAGTCATATAACATCATTGACCCATAGTAGCTTAACAATACACTCATAATATCTACCACTATCAGAATAATTCTACGAACAAGTAGTTGATATTTATCCCCTATACGCTCCATAATCATCCCTTTCCTTCCATTTTTTGCGTCAGGACTTATGTTTTTTCACCAATTTTTACAATATGTTGAAAACATTTGATAATTACTTGATTTTTTTTTGTGAATCAAGCATAATACATATTGAAATATAGCTGGTCACACGAAAGTCCATGACTAGTCATAAAATAACATTTATATGACAATAAATCAAGAATTTTGTGATAAATGACACATATTTCTAATTTTTTAACAACAAATAAGGAGGTCTCTATGACTGAACAAGAAATGATGAAAAATGAAGATGAAATTGAAATTAACTTAGGGGAATTATTTGCTTTACTAAAAGCGCAATACAAACTCATTATTATTAGTACTTTAGTTACAACGATTGTTGCTGGAGTTTTGACAGTCTTTTTTATTGACAGAAAATATCAATCAGTTGCCAGTATCTATCCAAAACCTGAAGTCACTGAAGGTATGGTTGACTACACACAAATCAATGCTAACAATTTGATGGTCAATAACTACATTGAAATGTTAAAAGGTAATAATATTCAAAGTCAGGTTGCTGAAAGTTTAGGTATGACTACTGCTGAAGTAAGTAATAGTGTCACTATTTCTAACCAAACTAATACACAAATTATTAGTATTTCAGCTACTACAACTGACCCAGAATTAAGTAAAAATATTGTAGATGAATTAGTTGCAACTTTTAAAAAAGAAGCTAAGGAAACATTAAATATTAACAATATTTCAACGATTGATCAGGCACAGATCGCAGATACACCTGTATCTCCTAATTTAAAAATGAATTTAGTTATTGGTGCACTTATTGGTGCTTTCTTAAGTGTTGGATATCTTTTTATTAAATTTATGCTTGATACTCATATTCATAATAGGGAAGAAGCTGAAAAATACTTAGGTATTCCTTGTTTAGGTTCTATTCCTTATTTTGATAACTAAAATGCAATTTATTGATATTCATGGTCATTATGCCTGGGGTATTGACGATGGTATTCCAACACAAGATGAAGCTATAAAAGCCTTACAAATGGCTAAAGAGAATAACATCTGTACAATAGTAGCAACACCTCATGTTGTACCCGGTACGCATAATGAAACAGACATCCAACATTTTAAAGAAAGAATAGCTAAGCTCAAAGCCTTAGCTCAAAATGAAAATATCGAAGTTTATGAAGGTTGTGAATTATTCTTAAATCATGATTATATCAATTCAATAAATCAACAACTGTTTATACCTATTGAAAATACATCATACCTTCTCGTTGAATTTGATGTTAGAAAAGAAATTGGGAAAGAATATGAAGTTGAAGATTATCTTTATGAGATTGATATCAAGGGTTATACACCAATTATAGCTCATGCTGAAAGATATTTCCCTCATGGTATTGATTTACAGAGAATTGAACAGTGGATTGATAGTGGTTATGTGATTCAAGTCAATGCATCAAGTCTATTAGGTGTACATGGAAAAACTGTTAAAAATAATGCTTATCAATTATTGAATAATGGTTTGATTCATATTATTGCGACGGATACTCATCGCAGTCAAGGTCATCGTATTCCTTGTTTACAGGAAATTTATCAATTACTTTCAAAAAAATATGATTATCAAACATTGAAAACGTTAATGTATGATAACCCATTACACATATTACAAAATGAAAGCGTGGAAATGATTCAAGTCAACCAATCATTTTTCAAAAAGTTATTCAAAAGGAGATAATTTATGGCTCAAAAGAAAAAATATCGTAAAACTTTAAATATTTTAGAAAAATCAAAAAAACAATCACAATTTGATTATACAGAAATTTTTAGACATATTCGTACAAATATTGAATTCTCAAATGTTGATAATCCTATTAAATCAGTTGCAATTACGTCTTCTCAACCAGGAGAAGCCAAATCTACAACATCAATGAATTTAGCATATATATTTGCGACAAAGTATAAAAAAGTTCTTATTATTGATTGTGATTTGAGAAAAACAATGTTACATAAATATATGAGATTATCCAATTCACATGGTCTTACTGATGCCCTTATTGAATTTGGAAAAACACATCGTTTTAATGATGAATATTTCCAAACAATTAATGACCAATCTTTTTCTGGATTACTCTATGTACTAACAGCTGGTATTCATGTTCCTAATCCTTCTGAGTTATTAAGTTCAGACACTTTTAAAGAATATATGAAAGTTTTAAAACAAAATTTTGATTTTATCATTATTGACTGTGCACCTATCGGTTCTATTTCAGATGCAATACCAGTAGGAAATGCTGTTGATGGAACAATTTTTGTTGTTTCTGCTAAAGATACAAAACGTAAAGATGCTGCTCAATGTGTAGATTTACTTAAACGTAGTAATGTTAATGTTATTGGTAGCGTCTTAACAAAAGCTGATTCTGGTTCTGGTTCATATCATTATTACTACTGATGAAAAAGATATCCTTTCCTCTAATCGTTATCCTACTTGTATGTATTATTTTAACGCTTATAGGATATAATACTCTCATTACACGTAAAGATAGTCAAAAGTACCAGAATCTGCAAGAAGATTATCCTACATCTTCTACAGAATCCTCAAATACTCAAACACTTTATTGTATAGGTGATAGTTTAACACTAGGATCTCATGCATATCCAACTGTTCTTTCTGAATTAACAGACTTATCAATAGAGACATTTGGGGGTTCACAGGATCAAACAATAGATATAGCGATTAGATTAGGCAGAACAAAAATATATGCTTATGATATTACAATTCCTGCACAAACTGATCCTGTAGAATTAACGTTATATAATGAAGATCATGAAGAATTAGATGTTTTAAAAAATAAAGGCAGTAACTTTTCTAATGTCGAAATTGCTGGTATCAGTGGTATATTGAAATATGATTCTGAAAAAAAAGTGCACACATTCACTAGAGATGAAGCTGGTAAATCCGTAACACTTGATGAATATACTCGTATTAATGCTGATTTTCCAACTTTTGATAAAAATGGAATTGCTATTATCTTTACTGGAACATATGACCCCTATGAATCAGGTAGTATCTTCAGAACAATCACATATCAACGTGCTATACTTAATCAATTAGGCATCAAGAAATATATCGTTGTTTCTTTAACATCAAAAAGAACATTTCAGATTGTGAATGATATGAATAGTGTATTAGAAGAAGAACATGAAGAGCATTTTCTTAATTTTAGAGATTATCTTTTAGAAAATGGTTTACAGGATGCTGATATCACACCAACAAAACAAGACCAAAGTGATCTAGATAAAGGATATATTCCTCGTAGTCTTCTTCAAGACAATCTAGTTGATGGAAACACTGAATTTCATGAATTGTTAGCTAAACAATTAATTCAAAAAATGAAAGAATTAAAATATATTACGGACGATGATTTAAAAAATTCTCAAATTTAATTAAACAGCCTCTATAGTTATAAACAATTATAACTATAGAGGTTTTTCTTTCATTATAACAAATTCAGATTTTTATCCCTTATCTATATATTATAAACATTTTTATATTGAATTACCAAAGATACAATACCTTATTTTATCTCTATTTCATAGATTATAACCATCTAAAACAATAATCTTTTTATATACATAAATCAAACTTATAGTAATGGTATTGAAAAATAGTGTCCTTGCTTGTTATAAATAAGAATATAAACTCTTTTATTTATGATATTTATCAATCACAGAATATATGAGTTCCACTAATTCCAATGCACTCCTAAAAAATCTGGTTTTATTTGTTCTAAGCCACGTCATCTCTCCTTGCCATGAATTGTTCTGCCTATACATCACTTTAACCGTAAAAATATCTTTACTTTTTTTAGGATACATTAACGAATGATTTAAATGTTTTTCAAAATTATCTCGTTTTAAATCCTGATAATCTAATTGAACATCAAGGGATTGATTTTTTATAATCACATGATGATTTCTTTCATCATATTCAGGAATATTTAAATCTTTCATGATTTGATCCATTATTAATATAAGTTCTGTTAAATTATGAAACTGGATACTTTTCTTTAAAACTGGACTATGTAAATCACCACAAACCACACCATTTTCATATGATAAAAGTGCAATTGTAAAATACATTTCTTTTGTAATAAATGACACATTTTTCAACACCTTTCTCCATAAAATAAAAATGAACGATAAAGTAGACATTTTCACGCATACTTTTTGTTTTATATTTCGTCAAAAAATCATACTTTTTTAATATTTTTTCACTCATGAAAAGCTTATTTTTATTATAAGTTCATCGAACGATAATGTCTACTTTTTAAAGGCAAAATTGCAAAATAAAATCTCTATATATCTACTCATGTGACCATCTTAAAAATGTGTTTTGAGAGATTCCTAATATTTGAGCAGCCTGCCGAGAATTAATTTCACTTTTTTCCCATTTTCCTTTTACATCATCAAAATTATCAGGGATATTTTTCCTTGGTCTACCAAATTGTACGCCTCTACATTTAGCAGCATGAATTCCTTCTTTTTGCCTTTGTTTAATATTCTCTCGCTCAATTTGTGCAACATAGGCAAGAATCTGTAAAACTAAATCTGCAATAAATGTTCCAATCAAATCATTATTTTGACTTTTTCTTGTATCTAATAATGGCATATCCAAGACAACAATATCAGCCTGTTTTTCTTTTGTAATGATTCTCCATTGATTCTGTATTTCATCATAATTTCTTCCTAATCTATCAATAGATAAAATAACAACGACATCCCCTTGTTTTAATTTTTTCATTAAACGATGATATTGTGGTCGATTAAAATTTTTCCCACTGATTTTATCCGTATATATATTCCTCTCCACAACCCCAAATTCTTTTAATGCTAGTAATTGTCTGTCTTCACATTGATCTTTAGACGATACTCTGACATACCCATATATATTTCTTTTCAATTTATGTCCTCCTTATTAACTATAGAAAATGAGTCACAATGAAATATCAAAAGAGCATTCTTGCCATATTTAGTATAATCAAAAAAACGAATATTTAACGTTTTTTATTCAAATCACAAATATAACTTCATACTTATTGTCTATTTCATCATACGGCTTGTTTAAAGTATATAAAGACTATTTCTTGTTTGTGAAAAGAGTTTTGAATATACAAACATAGCAATCAGTTATTTATATGCATTATGAATGAGTTCTTTATGTTTTTGATATCTTATCATCATTGTATCTATAAACAAATATAGTAATAAATTTCAAAAATACTAAACAATTGACGACATGTATAATCATGGTATTTTAATCATATAAATGGTATAATGAACAGGAAAAGAAAGCAGGTGAAGATGTATGGGATTATATCTCAATCCAAGAAATGATAGTTTTCAACAAGCAATCAACAATCCTATATATGTAGATAAATCATTACTGATTAACTATACAAATCAATTAATAGGTACCGGTGATAATAAGTTATGTGTATCAAGACCTAGACGTTTTGGAAAGAGTACAGATGCCAATATGCTTGTTGCCTATTATTCTAAAGGTTGTGATTCTCACGATATTTTTGACTCATTAAAAATCAGTCAAACTGATCATTATTTAAAACATCTTAATCAGCATCATGTCATTCATATCAATATGCAGGATTTTTTAAGCAAGACTCATGATATCAATAAAATGATCTTACTTCTAGCCAAACTAATATTTAGAGAAATCAAGAAAGCTTTTTGTGATGTAGATTATATTGATTCATCTAATCTTGTTCAAATCATGGAAGATGTTTATGTTGAAGCGAGTGCAAGATTTATTTTTATCATAGATGAATGGGATTGCATCTTTAGAGAGTACAAGCAGGATAAAGAAGCACAGAAACAATATCTTGATTTCTTAAGAAATCTGTTGAAAGATAAACCATATGTAGAATTAGCCTATATGACAGGGATATTGCCTATTAAGAAATATGGAACACATAGTGCCTTGAACATGTTTAAGGAAATATCTATGTTAAATGCAACACCGTTAGAATCTTTCATGGGATTTACTGAACAGGAAGTTTATGACTTATGCTTGAAATATAATATGGATTATAATGAGATGAAAAAATGGTATGATGGATATCGCATGTCAGATGACATTTCTGTCTACAATCATCGTTCTGTTGTTTATGCTCTTATGGATAGAAAGTATGAAAACTATTGGACATCTACTGAAACCTATGAAGCCTTGCAGGTTTATATAGATATGAACTTTGATGACTTGAAGGATAATATCGTTCAACTTTTAGCAGAAGAAAATGTGCCTGTTCAGACAACATCATTCCAGAATGATATGACAACGTTTAAGTCAAAGGATGATGTTTTAACACTTTTGATACATCTGGGATATCTAGGATATAACAGTTCAGATCATACGTGTTATATTCCTAATAAAGAAGTTGTTGATTCATTTGTTAATTCTATTAGAAGTTCTGACTGGCATGAAACCACAAAGGCATTATTAAACAGTCGTGAACTTTTAGAGGCAACATGGAGACAGAATGAAGAAGCTGTCGCAAGATATATCGAAGAAGCACATTTAAACACATCAATACTGACTTACAACGATGAAAATGCATTGTCATATACACTCGCTTTAGCATATATTTATGCAAGAAATCATTACACGATGATAAGGGAGATGCCTACAGGTAAAGGCTTTGCAGATATTGTTTTGATTCCATATCGAGATAATCCAGCTATGATTATAGAGCTGAAATGGAATCAAGAGGTCAAAACAGCAATCGACCAAATCAAAGAGAAAAAATATCCAAAAGGATTAGAGAAATATAAAGAGAACTTACTGATTGTCGGAATTAGTTATGATAAGAAAACAAAGAAACATATTTGTCATATTGAAAAACACCAATGAGAGATAATGCTTATTGGTGTTTTTTCTATAACACTATAATCTTTTTTCAAAAGCTTTTACATACAATATAGAATTTATATTCTTAAAAAATCAACAAATCACCAAATCCATAAACAATTTACAACATATATAGTCATAGCATATCAATGAAATAAATGATATAATGATGAGTGAAAAGAAAGCAGGTGAAGATATATGGGATTATATCTCAATCCAAGAAATGATAGTTTTCAACAAGCAATCAACAATCCTATATATGTAGATAAATCATTACTGATTAACTATACAAATCAATTAATAGGTACCGGTGATAATAAGTTATGTGTATCAAGACCTAGACGTTTTGGAAAGAGTACAGATGCCAATATGCTTGTTGCCTATTATTCTAAAGGCTGTGATTCTCAATATATTTTTGATTCATTAAAAATCAGTCAAACTGATCATTATTTAAAACATCTTAACAAACATCATGTTATTCATATCAATATACAAAGTTTTTTAAGCAACACACACAACATTGATAAAATGATCCAACTATTAACAGCGAGAATTCTAAATGAGTTCAAACAAGAGTATTCAATCACGTTCTTTGATGAAACAAATCTTTCATTATCGCTAGAAGACATTTATGCATCCACAAAGAATCAATTTATTTTTATTATAGATGAATGGGATTGTATCTTTAGAGAATATAAGCAAGATAAAGAAGCACAGAAACAATATCTTGACTTTTTAAGAAATCTATTGAAAGATAAACCTTATGTAGAATTAGCCTATATGACAGGGATATTGCCTATTAAAAAATATGGAACACATAGTGCCTTAAATATGTTTGAAGAAATCTCTATGATTGATCCGGGATTATTACCTGAATTTATGGGATTTACTGAAGCTGAAGTTCAAGATCTTTGTATTCAATATAACGTTAGTTATGATGAAATGAAACAATGGTATGATGGATATCATCTTACAGATGAGATTTCCACTTTTTCACCTAGATCAGTCGTCATGTCTCTGACTAGAAAAGAATTTGGCAATTACTGGACTTCTACAGAAACCTATGAAGCTTTAAAATTTTATATAGACATCAATAAAGACGGACTCAAAGATGATGTGATTAAAATGTTAGCTGGTGAAAATGTTCCTGTACAAACATCATCATTCCAGAATGATATGAGCACTTTTGAAGTCAAGGATGATGTGCTTACATTATTAATACATCTTGGTTATCTAGGATATCTAAAAAAAGAAAAACAAGCCTATATTCCAAATAAAGAAGTGATTGACTCATTTGCGAATTCTATTAAAAGTTCCAACTGGCATGAATCGACAAAAGCACTATTAAACAGTCGTGAACTTTTAGAGGCAACATGGAGACAGGATGAAGAAGCTGTCGCAAGATATATCGAAGAAGCCCATCTCAACACATCAATACTGACTTACAATAATGAAAACGCCTTAGCCTACACATTATCATTGGCATATATTACAGCTAGGGATGATTATACAATCATCAGAGAAATGCCTACAGGAAAAGGCTTTGCTGATATTGTTTTGATTCCTTATCGAGATAAACCAGCTATGATTATAGAGCTGAAATGGAATCAAGAGGTCAAAACAGCAATCGACCAGATCAAAGAGAAAAAATATCCAAAAGGATTAGAGAAATATAAAGAGAACTTACTGATTGTCGGAATTAGTTATGATAAGAAAACAAAGAAACATATTTGTCATATAGAAAAACACCAATAAGGATTTTATCTCATTGGTGTTTTTCTTATGATCAGTTCATCAACAATCTTCCCTATTCATCATATCATAACTTCCATCATATAATCTGTTTCTCTTCTTTAAACAAAAGATTCCTAATCTTAAACTCATCATGCTTTTTTGATCAGGATGTGAATAGTAATGAGGACATCCAAATAGTAATTTATGTGTTTTTCTATAATACATCAGTTCCATCGGTTCCTGACAATATGAACAAACTAATTTTTGATAAGCAAAGGGTGATTCTGTCATTTGACTCACTGCAATAGCTAAAGCAATCACTTTATTTGCTCCTGCTTCATACAATGTTTTCATAGCTTCAATCATTGTTGAACCAGAAGAAAAAACGTCATCAATTAAAATAATATTTTTCCCTTTCACATCCCCATTCACACGAAAAACACCTTTAACAGTTTTTCTTCTTTCAGCCAAATCATTTCCTTTTTGTGAAAAATCACATTGGCATGACAAGAAATCTTTTAACATCAATCCATCTTGTGCATTGCGTTCAAGTTTTAAACTCAAAAATCTTTGAAATCTTTTCTTTTCAATATCTTGTGGTTTAGGTGGTATATATGTCAAAGTATCTATTTTTTCTTTTTTACGTATATCCATAATTGCTTCATCAAAAAATATATCTATGATATCTACATATTCATGTTTAAATTTCAATATCATATATGATAATGCATCATCTAATAAATATTGATGCTTCTCTGGATAATAACGTCCTCCAAAATATAACTCTGTAAGATATTTTTTTCCATCATCACTAACAATCTCAGTTTGACAAGACAACAATGATCCTTTTTTATTTTCAAATGTAAGTACTTCTCCACTATATCCCTTATCTTTTTCTGATAATACATCTATTAACGAATCAATTGAATCAACCACAAAATCCGGCATATATTTTAAATCTTTTTGTTGAAGATGCCCAACAAATAAAGTTCCAATACGATAACTCATCACTTTCTTTAACCATGTCATATCTCCACTTATCACAATTGCTTCATAGGATTGACACTGTGCCATTATTAAGAAATTCGCAATCAAAGCATCTAAATCAATATTTTTATCAATGTCAAGTGATTCTATTTTCAAAACATCAACACCCAAAAGATGCTGATAAGGAAAATCTATATATTTTTGATTTAAAGACTCACAATCAAGAATAATCAGTTTTAAATGATTGATTTGTGTCCATTTCCACATATTAAAATTCCTCCTGTTTTTGATGTTGAATGATCTTCATCATATCATCATAAGTTTCAAATACATATGCACCTTTATCTATATATTTTTGTGGCCACTGTAAAGATGAATCATCAACAATATATTGAGGTATAAAAACATATCTGCCTTGTCGTAAAGCATAGTCTGCCTGCTTCAAAGTGCCACTGTTTTCACTTGCTTCCATAATCACAGTCCCTATTGATAATCCACTCATAGTTGCATTACGCTTTGGAAAATTCCATCTATTCACATGCTGACATGGTGGATATTGTGAAACAACCAACCCTTCTTTTTCAATTGTAAATTGTAAGGTCTGATTTTCCTTTGGATAATATTCATGTAGTGATGTGCCAATGACTGCTATTGTTTGTCCTTTGTTTTGCAAAACAGTCTGATGCACCACCGTATCAATTCCTTTTGCTAAACCGGCATTCACAACAAAACCATCATCCACTAATGCTTTCACCAATTGTTTTGTCTGTTCAATGGCATATGGAGATGCCTTTCGACTTCCTACAACACATATAGACTTTTGATACAGTAAATTGACTTGACCATTGACAAATAAAAATAGTGGAGCCTCTTTTGTATCAGCAAGTTGTTGAGGATACTTGTCTTCTCCTTTTTTTATAATGTGTGTATTGGCTGGTAATTGTGTAAAAGCTTTTTTGATTTGTAAATAGCTATTATAAAATTCTTGTTCTGTGATATGAAATTGAGAAGCTAAAAACGGAATATTTATTTTTAAACCTGCATGAAAATCAAAATGATAGAATTGCTTAATCTGTTGGATAAAAGCCAATGTTTTTTTATCACTATTATCAAAATATTGCTGGATTGTATAATACAATATCGCATCTCTTACAGAAACTTGATTAATATTGAATGATTCTTGTGAATGTTTCATCTTATAATAATCATCTAAATCACTTTTTAAAAATAACATAACTGTATGACTTTGTTTAATAGGTTGAATCTGTTGACTTTGGACAATCTGACAAAAAGCTTCATAAGACATACCTAAATATTCAGCCGCTTCCTTTGATGTATAAATATTTTCCATCACTTTTAAAATATCTTTTCTATCCATCTCATCACCTGCTTTATTGATGTTTCTATTTTCAATTATATATAATAAGGTTAAAAAAACAAGTTGAAATCAAGTTCTCACTTTCTTACACAAAAAAGAACGAATCTATTTCGTTCCTTTTTAAAAAAAGTATTTTCTAAATTGTCTGTAAATCTGTCGACAGGCATTTTGATCACTTGGTGTCGATGAAATCGCAGATTGATATCTTGGATTATCAAAAAACATAGCCACAGGATGCTTGTTTTTTTCATCTTTGATTGTGATACCATAGCTTTTTAATTTATATATATCATAACTGCTAATTAAAGCTTTCAAAATACAATTTAAATATTCCTCTCTAATGCCATCTTTCGTATTTTGTTGGAGAATATCTTCCAATAGACTCATATCAAGATTTCCAACATTTTTCTTTTTCACATCATCTTCCAGCATATTTAAAAGAATATCTTTCTGTTCTCCCTGATAGTATTCTTGAATATCACCTTTATTTAAAAGACCATATTGATTTTGTAGACTCATTTGTTCTTCTAACATTTCATTTTGCATTTTCAATAATTCTACTTCATTTTCTAATTGACTGATTAATTCACTGTATTTGATTTTTTCATTCTCTAATTTTTCCATTTCCTGATCTAACTGATAAATTGTTTCTTCTTCATAATCTTGTGCATGATTTTTTAATTCTTCCAGATATCTTTTTTGTAAACTATGAAAATCATAACTTGTTCCATACCGTCTTTGTTTTAAATACAGACTCAGATGATGAAGAATACGTTGTTGTAATTGATCTTGGGATTCTTTTTTAAAAAAGCGATATGCCTTATAATCATGATTCAAATAATAGAGAATCACTCGGCTTTGTGAAGGAATGAGCTGACAATGTTCTTTCATCCATAATGAGACATCATATGATGTTTCATACATAACATGAGCTATTCCTCTTAACTGTCCGGCAAGATAATCAGGATCAACAATCTGTTCATAATTAATATAAACAATAGGTAAATTCTCATAAGTTTCAAGCCATTGCATGACTTGTTGACAATGATCCATATCAATTGCTATAGGGCTATCACTGATAGGAATTCTACTCGTTTGAAGCAATTGATGTGTTAATAAATAATCAATATAACGATATCCTTTTTGATATCCCTCATTATGAATACACAAACCACCATCTTTTTCATTATATATGTATTCCATACGATGATACAAATGAATCACAACACTTCGATCTTGAGGATACTGATAGATATCAAAATAATCTTCAATAATTCTTTTCTGTTGTAAATTGAGATTATCATATTGAATATCATAGACTTCAAATAATGATTCTATAAACTGTGGTATTGTCCATTTTTCTTTGAGTTTTAAATAAGTTGAAAATGATTTCATATTGAATCTCCATTCTTTTTTAAAATTGCATTTAAAATATCCAGACGGCGATAAATTTCCTGTGTTGTTTCTAAATCATGAGCTTTATGTTGAATATACTGAAGAAGACAATCATGATAGCTTGCTATTTTGTCCATATGATCCACATATATCAAAGCATCATGATATTGTCCCACCTGCATTAATTTTTGATTTTGTTTTTGGGCCTTTTGTTTATCTTCCATTAACATATGATATATATCTTTCAGTTCATCCACTTCGATTTGTTGACGTTTGATTTCTTTTTTAAATTCTTCTTGATAGTCATAAGCATTTTTCATTGTCATATTTTGTTGATGAAGAATTTGATTTTGATAAAGCTGTTCATAAGAAGGCATATGATTTTTATATTTTTTAATGATTTCATTTCTCAACAGTTCATTTAATTCATAAATCTGATATAAACTTTGACGTTTTTTATTCAATTGAAATATACGGCTTTCATGATCATCAATTATTTCAATATATCCTTCTTCTTTTTGATTTTTACAATAACAGACATGCGCTAAGCCCAGCATCTTTCTTGCAAGAAGATTTGCATCTATATATGTGGTATGCATATAAAGAATCGGTAACTGGTGTTCCTGAACTTTCATAGCTTCAATATCTTTAACATGATGTGCTTTATAAGAAAGCGGATAAATATCACTTTTTATATAGGGCGATACTAATATGTTTTTAAACAAAACGGGAATAGATACAGCTAATATATAACGTGAATCATGAGATGTTTCTTTAGAAAAACGTAAATATATTTTTTCTTCTAACATATCATATATCACTTCTACTATAAAATGTGTATTTTTATCATTATCCTGTGTAGAAAAATAAATCGTAAAATATTTTTCATCAAAAATCTGAAGCTTTAAATGTTTATGATCCACTTCATATTCAAATGGAAAAGTTTTTTCTATATATAATCCTTCCATTTTATTTTTAGAATGTTCCAGCCAATCCCATAAAAAATCTATTAATATATCTTGATTTAAATTTTTTGTTGGAAACACAGCATAATAACAAAGCATTTGCCTCACCTTCCTTTGTTTTAGTATATCATAATTCCTGACAAATAAAGACAATTTTATCGAAATCAACACAGAGATTCTTTTTTATCCCTATTCAAAAAGTTCTATGATATAAGCTATAACTGCTTATCATAGAACTTCTCTATTTTTTTATTACATTCTATTATTTATCATGGAGCACTAACTTATAAAATTCTTCGTAACTCATATTCATTAAGATATGATCTTGGATTTTCTCTATCTGCTGTTCATTGCACTCCTTGACCCATTCAAAATTCATGCCTGGAAATTTCTTCAACAGAATTTGAATAAGACTTTTCATTTCACCTCGTTTTTCTCATTTTTCCATCATATCACACATAATTTTCTTTCCTCCTTCTTTTTGTTTAAAATATCTGACTCTTTCTTTCAAGACTTCATCATACATATCTTCATGATTTTCACATCTTAAATCATGCATCAGCTTCCCTAAGGGTGTTTCATCTTCCTTGGTGACATTCATATAGATGATATGTACCTTATCTTTAAATGCTTCTCCATCTTCTCCATACCTCTGGATATGATTTTTCAATCTGTTTGTTTCTAGAACATCCTTTTCACATATGAAAATAACATAAATCTCAGGCAACTTTTCCCACTTCTCATTGACATATGACAGACTGCTATCCAATATGCTGGCATGGAACCTCGCTCTTAAAGGTGAAGCATTCTTTAGACTTCTTTCCATTTCCACATCAATAATATTCCCATTCTCTGTTGAAGCTACTATATCCATAATGACTGTTCTACCATGAAGATTTCTGTATTCATCCTGAATATGCCATTCTGTAATGGAAATATCCTCTTCAAAAATGATATTGAATAATAATTCAATGCAGTGCTGATCATTGAAGATAACTTTCATAAAGATATCATCAATAGGTCTTAATGCTTTCACAAATTCAAGATATTCCTGATTCATTTTGATTATTCCTCCTTTGATTTTTTTATAGTTTCAATATCCTAGATATTTAAGGAATGATAATCAGGAACCCTTCACTTATCTATATACGCATTATTTTGACATTTTTCTTTTTTTCAGGACAAAAAAGTAAAAAAACATATCTTTCTAAGACAAATATATCATAATATTTGCTGATAGTAAATATTGTGGTATATGAAACATTGATATATAGTCCCTATATATTCAAATGATTTTACTTTTTATTCAAAAAAAGTCAATGAACAACGGTTCATTGACAATGATACATATTATAATCTTTTTTCCATATGAATATGAGGACAAAATTCATCTAAATATTCCTCACCATATGCTTGAAAACCGTTCTTTTCATAGAATCCCATAGCACCCACCTGGGCTGAAAGTTTAGCTTTTGGATAACCAAGTTCTCTGGCTTTCTTTTCTAGTTCATGTAAGATATAACTTCCTAAATGTTTATGTCGTTTTTCTGGAATCACTGCAATTCTCCCAAAAACAATATCTCCCTTTTCATCAAACATACGGGCACATCCTACAGGTGTACGATAATCATAAATAACCAGATGCCAACTATGTTCATCTTGCTTGTCAAATTCATTTTGAAATCCCTGTTCTTCAACAAAGACTTTTTCTCTAATCATTTTTGCTTCTTCAGGAAGCTTATTAAAAAATTGATAATTCATCTTTAATCTCCTTTGGGAAAAATACTTTTTGATCTGATTTAAAACGTTTTGAATTTAAGATAGCTGAAACAATCTCAGATTTCATTGGTAATGGTGATAGACACCCTTCGCTATCTAAAATTTCAATTTCACTTAATTCTCCACTTTCACCATAATGCAAATATGGAATTTGTTTTTGATTATCACTGACAATATAATAATCCGGATGATATCCTTTGGCTTGGGCAATTGCTTTGATAGACATGAGGTCTTTTTGACTTTTCAATTGTTTATATTTAAATAAATGACGATTTAAAAATCTTGATGACAGATCACTTAAAATGAAATCTTTTTCACGTGTAAATTCTTTAAAATAATATAAAATAACAGCTTCATCTAAATCAACAAAATCACTGACCTGAAAACGGTGTTCCAACATGGGAATTAAATAATGTAAATGGGTCTGGAAAACGTAACCATCATAGTATAAATCTTTGACTCTTTGAAAAACACTTTGTAGAAGATGTTCATAACTACGAGCTGTCGGATGATAATACACCTGCCAGTACATATGGTATCTTGCCAGAATATAATTTTCAATAGCTTGAACTCCAGATTCTTTATACACAATTTTCCCATCACGAATACGCATTGTACGCAAAATACGTGACATATCAAAATGTCCATAAGTCGTTCCACTCATATAAGAATCCCTTAATAAATAATCCATGCGATCAGCATCTAACTGACTGGATACCATTTGAATTAAAATGCGATTAGGATGTGTATGTTGAATAATACTTGCGACATCTTGTGGCAGCTGTTTATATAACGATACGAGAATATCGTGAACTTCACTTTCTTCTAAAATCATTCTGACTGTCATATCTTCATGATTTTCTTCAAAAACACCTTCAAAAGAATGAGAAAATGGACCATGTCCGATATCATGCAGTAATCCCGCACACATCACACAAAGCTTATCATAATCACTTAAAGTATTTGTTAAACACTCTGTTTCTAACATGCGTCTGACAACCTGATACACACCTAAAGAATGGACAAATCTTGAATGTTCTGCACTTTGAAAAACCTGATAAGTTCCTCCTAATTGTTTGATTCTTCGAAGCCTTTGCATTTCCTTAGAATTAATCAAACGCCAGATGATCAAATGATCAACATGAATATAATCATGAATAGCATCACGTATGACTCTTTTTTCATTAAGTTCAATTGATTGTAGTCTAAAATCCTCTTTAAAATTCATAGCCTCACCTTCTTATATATATTGTATCAAATTTTGATTCATAAAGTCCATAATCTTAAATGTTGAACATTGTTTTTGTATTCTATCAGGTATATAATGAGACATATAAGGAGGAATGAAAAAATGTTAGATCAAAAAGTTGCTGATTTATTAAATGAACAAATTAATAAAGAAATGTATTCTGCTTATTTATATTTAGATTTTGCTAATTTTTATACGCATAAGGGTTTAAATGGTTATGCCAACTGGTATAATATTCAAGCTAAAGAAGAAATGGATCATGCTATGGGTATTCTTCAATATTTACAGGATAATGATTATGCTGTAACATTATCTGCTATTGATAAACCTGATAAAGAATTAAACCATCTTGATGATCCATTAAAATATGGATTAGAACATGAACAATATGTCACAAGTTTAATTCATACAATCTATGATGCTGCATATGAAGTGAGAGATTATCGTACAATGAAATTCTTAGACTGGTATGTCTCTGAACAAGGTGAAGAAGAAAAAAATGCAACTGACCTATTAACACAATTTGAATTGTTTGGTCATGATCCTAAATCACTTTATTCATTAAATAATGAATTGGCTCAAAGAACATATACACAGGCAGCAATCTTAAATGCTGACTAAAGACCTCAAAAAGGTCTTTTTTTTCATGCACAGTTTGTTTATAATGAAAACAAGGAGGAGAGTTATGTATACAAAAATTAATGAAGCTTATGAATATATCCATTCTCGCTATAATGGGAAAATTGATATTGCGATTATTTTAGGATCTGGTTTAGGTCCATTGGCTGATGAAATTGAAAATCCAATCATTATTGATTATCAGGATATTCCTCATTTTCCAGTTTCTACTATTCCTGGACATGAAGGAAAACTTTATATTGGTACCATTGCTGGAAAAACAGTCTGTGCCATGAAAGGACGCTTTCACTATTATGAAGGGCATGATATGGATGTTGTGACATTACCTATTCGTGTATTTGCGAAACTAGGCATTCCTTATTTATTTGTTACAAATGCTTGTGGTGGAATTAGAGAAGATTTAAATCCTGGACAAATCACTTTAATTTCAGATCATATTGGATTTATGGCACCTAGTCCATTACGTGGTCCTAACTTAGATGAATTTGGTCCACGCTTTAAAGATATGACAGAAGTCTATTCAAAACATTTACAGGAAATTGCGAAAAAAGCAGCCCAAAAAACAAATGTTTCTCTTAAAGAAGGTGTTTATTGTTTCTTTAAAGGTCCAATGTTTGAAACACCTGCTGAAATTCGTGCTTTAAAAGCAATTGGTGCAGACATGGTTGGAATGTCTACAGTTCCTGAAGCGATTGTCGCTAGACATTCTGGTATGACAACTTTAGGTATTTCACTTGTGACAAATAAAGCGGCTGGTTTAGGAAATAGCGAATTAAATCATCAGGAAGTCATGGAAGCTGCCAATCAGGCTGAAATCAATCTTGTAAAACTTGTCAAACAAACTATTCAAGATATGTAAAAGAAAACGATGAGAATCAAAATCTCATCGTTTTTCATTTTGACTAAAGACTGGATAAAAAGCCTGATAAGTCTTACTTAATCCGACATTTAGTGGAGTATAAGATAAACCTAATTCTTGAACAATCTTTTGTCCATTATAAGATTCCATTTCTTCTTGAAAAATAGGATATGGCAATGGATATTGTTGTTCAATGGCTTCAACTAAAGAATGTTCTTCTATACTGACATCAGACTGACAAGTTTTAAGAATTTCATTCATAATAGAATAAGTCACTTGTTCATCATTAATAACATTATAGATAGTATTATAAGCTTTCTTTTCGACAACTTTTTCAATCGCACTGACAACATCTTTCACATAGACAAGCTGAAAAGTACACTGAGCATCCTTAATTGAAAATAGAGGCCATCCTTTCACTGCTCTTTCAATCAATACAGATTCTCTAGGTGCATAATTGAATGGACCATAAATATTGCCTGGTCTTAAAATGGTATAAGGAATATGATATTCTTTTGATAATGACTGTAATTCTTGTTCTAATTGAACTTTTCCTAAAATATAAGCCCCTGTCTCCCCTTCAAACTGACGTGTTTCAAGGGGATGCTGTTCATCTTTGTCAAGACCTGTTTGACGCTGATACACATCAACAGTGCTGATCAATATATAATGACGAATCTGACCAGGAAAGGACTGAATCACTGTTTGAATATCACCTTTTTGATAAGCACACAAATCAATAACTGCATCATAATCTTCTTTTGGTAATTTTTGCCAGGCATCCAAATCATGACGATCCAAAATATATTCCAAGACACCATAATCTTTCATAGAATAATGTCCTCTATTAACCAATGTCATATCCCATTGCTTTGATAAAGACATGGTTAAAACACGTCCTAAAAAATAACTACCACCAATAACTAATACTTTCACAAATATCCCACCTTTGTCTTCATTATATAGAAAAACCATCATAGGCACAACATATATGCCTATAATGGTAAATCACGTTTTTTAAAAAGACATTGTCCAATCCCAAACAACAGCAAAGCACTCACAAAAAGTATAAATACATAAACAAATGCCTGATATTCTCCACTCGATAAACTTTGAGGATCAAATAAAGTTAAGGGTGTCAAATAATCAAGAATTTCAAATTGTTGACTGACATCAGATAACATTTGAATTAAAATAAACACAATACCTAATCCAGCACCAAAGCCAATAGATAACTTAGCTTCATTAAACAAAGCACAAGATAGATAACATAAACTTCCCAATAAACAATGGATACCTAACAATCCTATATTGACAGATAAAAAGGAAATCATATCTATACTCGCATCTTTAACCATCAACCAGGCATAAATAGAAATAAATCCAAAAGCATATATCACAACAATGACCAATGCTGTTAATAAAACCATCAGCTGTGTCATCATGAACTGTTGGCGACTTAAAGGTGTTGCCAGTAAATAAGCCATAGATCCATGATCTACATATTGACCAATCAAACGATAACATAAGATCACACTTAATAAAAAAGGAAAAACAATAAGTATAAATCCATATAGATAATTTGTAATAAAATCTAAAAGTGTTGTCGCTATGTTCATCATACCAAATGCCGCAAAAATTTGTGGCATAGATTTTGCTAATATTTCCAGACTACTATTCATATCTGGATCATACATAGCAATAATAATGCTTGAATACATCGTTATCACAACAAGAAAAAGCAAAAGAATTTTATAATTTGATTTTAATTCTTTTTGATATAAAGTCCAAGACATCTACCATCACTCCCCATAATATTGTAAAAAGATTTCTTCTAATGATTGTGAGCGAATATTCAGATCATTCACCTTATAATGAGATAAATCTTTAATAAAATCATCAATATGTCCTTGAAGCATTAAAGACACATAACATTCATTTTGCCTGGCATCAGGATATTTTTGCATAAATAAGTTTGCTTCCTGTAATGAACTGAATTGAATTTCATAATGTTTATAACGATTATGTTTAAGTTTTTCCATATCTTCAATAGCTACAATTTGACCAGCTTTAATAATAACCACACGATCACAAATATTTTCAATCTCTTCAAAAATATGTGAAGACATGAGAATTGTCTTTCCCTGTTGTTTGAATTGTTTCATCAATTCTACAAACTTTAATTGCATTAATGGATCAAGTCCACTTGTAGGTTCATCTAAAATCAAGATTGGCGGATTTTGCATAAATGCTATGACTAAACCTATCTTCTGTTTCATTCCTTTAGACATACGTTTGATTGGAGCTTTTGCATCCAATTCTAAAAATTGCATCAATTCATAAGCATAACTCAAATCTTGCATTCCCTTCAGTTTAGCAATCAATTGAATAAAATCTATTCCTGTCATATCATTAATAAATGACATTTCACCTGGCAGATAACCTACCATTTTTTGAATCTGAGCAGCATCCTGAAAACAATCTAAACCATGAATTTGAACAATGCCACTATCTGGTTTCATAAATCCCATCAAATGTCGAATCGTTGTTGTCTTCCCACTACCATTAGGTCCTAAAAATCCCAATGTTTCTCCTTGTTTGATTTGAAAACTCATATTAAAAATACCACGTTGACATCCATAATCCTTTGTCACATGATCAATTGTTATGATATTCATTCTATTCCCCTCCCTATTTCTATTTTACTCTCTTGTCAATCTTTCACAATAAAAATATGATGTTCACTTTTTAATACTTAATAAAATAAAAAAGATAGTCATTTTCCATCATTCAACGATTATCTTTCTCACAATAGTATCAACTCATAGAAAGCCATAAATATTTATTTTACATTTTCACTTATGAGTGAATCAAGCGATAAAATTCTTCATAGCTGATATTCATTAAGATATGATCTTGAATTTTCTCTATCTGTTGTTCATTGCATTCCTTGACCCATTCAAAGTTCATGCCTGGAAATTTCTTCAACAGAATTTGAATAAGACTTTTCATTTCTCCTCTTTTTTCTCCTCGTTTTTCTAATTTTTCCATCATATCACACATAATTTTCTTTCCTCCTTCTTCCTGTTTAAAATATCTGACTCTTTCTTTCAAGACTTCATAATACATATCTTCATGATTTTCACATCTTAAATCATGCATAAGCTTCCCTAAGGGTGTTTCATCTTCCTTGGTGGCATTCATATAAATGATATGTACCTTATCTTTAAATGCTTCTCCATCTTCTCCATACCTCTGTATATGATTTTTCAATCTATTTGTTTCTAGAACATCCTTTTCACATATGAAAATAACATAAATCTCAGGTAACTTTTCCCATTTCTCATTGACATATGACAGACTGCTATCCAATATGCTGGCATGAAACCTCGCCCTTAAAGGTGAAGCATTCTTTAGACTTCTTTCCATTTCCACATCAATAATATTCCCATTCTCTGTTGAAACCACTATATCCATAATGACTGTTCTACCATGAAGATTTCTGTATTCATCCTGAATATGCCATTCTGTAATGGAAATATCTTCTTCAAAAATGATATTGAATAATAATTCAATGCAGTGCTGATCATTGAAGATAACTTTCATAAAGATATCATCAATAGGTCTTAATGCTTTCACAAATTCAAGATATTCCTGATTCATTTTGATTATTCCTCCTTTGATTTTTTATAGTTTCAATCTCTTAGATATTTAAGGAATGATAATCAGGAACCCTTCACTTATCTATATACGCATTATTTTGACATTTTTCTTTTTTTCAGGACAAAAAAGTAAAAAAACATATCTTTCTAAGACAAATATA
>NZ_NFHI01000109.1:0-1158 GCF_002159255.1 Massilimicrobiota sp. An80 | reverse complement strand
AAAGTATGTACAAAAAACAAGAGAGAAGCTCTTGAAAAGGCATATGAAAATATTACAGATACCTGCTATCCTGATTGGAATGATGATAAAAATCTAATGAACTGGTTAAATGAGCTAAGTAGTATAAATAAATAAAAAATAATGTAAAGTAAATCAATAAGAAACGGTATAAAAACGTGCTTATTAGAACTTACTTTACATTATTTCTAACTTTACATAATTCCCATAATGTAAAGCTTTACATTAAGGTAAATCGTATATTGGATGTGCACTTGGGGTTGAAGCATGTAATAGTGGACTGAAAGTCAAATATATTCGACTGCCAGATTTGTTGTCCGAATTAGAGCTGTCAAGAATACAAGGAACATATAAAAATAAAATCAAACAATATGAAAAATGCGATCTTCTTATTCTTGATGAGTGGCTGTTAGTTAATACAAGCAACATTGAACAGCAAGATATATTGGAAGTATTAGAGAAAAGATATAGAATACATTCAACAATATTATGTTCACAATTTGATGTAGGAGGATGGCATAGCAAGCTAGGAGGTGGTGCATTAGCTGATGCCATACTTGATAGAATCGTACCAAAATCACATACAATAAAGATACTAGGTGATAAATCAATGAGAAGTCGATAATAAATAAAAGGATCCTGATTAAACAATAATCAGGATTTCATTATTGATCAGATTCATCGGAATAGCTGGTCCGGATAATCAGAATGTTGAGAACAATGTTGGTTGATCAGGGATATCGGAATAGTTGGTCAGCATAATCGGAATGATTGGCCAACTTGAGCAGAATAATCAGGTGCTTAAACTGTGTATCGGTGGTGCATAACGCGTGAAATAATCAATTGATAATAGGGCTTTTTCATTTTACGCTTACAGTACACATTAAAAACAGAATATTAAACATGCTAAATTCTCGACTATAGGTATTAAAAAACGGGAAGGTAGTTCCTCCCGTATTAATTTAGAATCTAAAACCCCAAAACCCCATGTTATTTTAGATTACCTTTTTTATTTCATATATGAATATTTCGGTGCAACAGAGCCATGCTGATCACTGTTGAGAGCCACCCTGTCCGTTTTTCGGAGCCACCTATTTCGCTATGAGAGCCACTTGATAATAAAATTAAATAATCGAAAAC
>NZ_NFHI01000108.1:0-1314 GCF_002159255.1 Massilimicrobiota sp. An80 | reverse complement strand
TATTACATCTTGAAATCAGAAGAAGAGAAAAGATGTTTTTTTATTGCCTAAAAACAGAAAAAGAAAAGAGCTGAAACAAAATCAACTCTTTAAAAAGTTATTTCGTTACAGCCCCTTTTATTACATTTCAGCAAATATAGTTACCCAATATCCCCCATAATAAGCAACAGCTGCATGAGTATTTGTTTCTAAAATATTAGCTTTATGACCTGGACTTGCCATCCAAGATGCTACAACATTTGATGGAGATGTGGTACCTTTAGCTATATTTTCACCACTCCTTTTTAAAGGTAAAGAAGTAATTAAACTAGAATATCTACTTCCATCTGGTCTAGTATGTGACCAATTAGTTACAATTTCTTTAGCTCTTACTTTACATGCTTCATATAATGTATCATTCCAAGCCATTGATGGTAACCCTGCTTTAGCTCTTTCAGCATTCTGTAAGTTGAAAGCCTCTTTTGCTTTAGATAAAGAATACTCCATAGCTACAGAACCACCTGAAGAAGATGAACCCCCTGATGAAGTTGATGAACTACCACTACCCCCACTACTGCTAGGTTTTGACGGTTTTATCACTGTTACCTCTTCTTTTTTGCCTGTATTAGGATTAGTTACAGTTTTCTTTTCAGTAGAAGAATTCTTAGGCTTAGCCTTTACAGTAATATTAAACTTAGCTTCTACCCCATTGGCTGTAGCTGTAATAGTAGCTTTACCTCTATCTTTAGCTTTAACTTTACCATTAGAATCAACTGTTGCTACTTTTTCATCAGAAGATTTGAAAGTAGCTTTAGTATCCTTACCTTTAATATCGGCTTTAAGAACTAAACTTTCACCCTCATATACAGTATCCTTAGACTTATCTAACTTAATCGTAGGAGCTGTAATTTTAACCTTGATATCCTGAGTAACTTCGTTCTTAGAACCATCAATAGCCTTAACTGTAGCAATATATTCGCCCTCTTTAGAATAATCTACTTTGCTATCGTCTACAGTAACTGTTGTACTATCTAAGTCCTCAGCTGTAAACATCTTACTGAACTCCTCAGCACTAGGCTTGCAATCTCTAATAAACTCAACCTCTTCCTTGAAATCTTTAAATACTGGTTTAGTTGTATCAGTAACTTTTAATTTTAATGTTTCTTCTTTATCTTTGTATAAAAAGATTATTTCGTATTCTCCAATTGCAGGATATTCTTTATTTTCTTCTATTTTAATTTTTGATATATCCATTTTGATGTCAGATACTATATCTTTATTTGTTTGTTCAGTATCAATATAATCATTGATATTTGTAGATAAAGTTTTTCCATA
>NZ_NFHI01000107.1:0-1342 GCF_002159255.1 Massilimicrobiota sp. An80 | reverse complement strand
CGCAAGAGAACACAGGACTTTACCAGAAATAGAAATATGAATTTCTATTCGCTCATCTATTACTTCATCTTCAGAAACAGAACCACAACCAATGCTGAACTCTCTCATTTTTATTCTTCCATAGATCGATTTGAGAAGAGAATAAGCAAGCAGGCTCTCAACAAGGCCATTAGAAAGCTGAATCCAAATGTTTTTTCATATCTCATCAATCGATTTTCAGCCATCTATTATACATCGTCGCTCCCTAAAAAATATAGAGGATATTTCCTGATTGCAGAAGATGGGACCTATATGGAAATCCCATACAATGTCTATAATATCTATGATTTTCATTTTGTGGAGAATCAACATATCATTGACATGTTCGATGTCAAAAAAGTCCAGTCCAAGGCCGGAGGACTCTATGATGTCCTTAATGGTCTGTTTATAGATTTTTCACTCAGGCCTGCACCATATTCAGAATTGCCTCTTGCGTTTTCTCATCTCTATCGAAGTCAAAGTATATTCAAGGGAAAGGATGTCATTTATCTTGCTGACAGATATTATGGATCAGCCGAAATCATATCCCACCTTGAGTGTATTGATTATCATTATATCATCAGAGGAAAAAGCAATTTCTATAAGAAGCAGGTTGCGCTCATGAAATCTGATGATGAATGGATTGAGGTGGAAATTGATGAAAAATGGAGAAGGAGATTCCGATTTTCACCTGAAGCCATGGAATTGAGAGAAAATAATCCAGTCATGAAAATCAGGGTCATTAAAAGAAGAATTGAATATATCAACAATCATGGAGAGGCGTGTCAGAAAGAGCTTATTTTCTTTACCAACCTAGGAGAGGAATTCTCTGCTCAGGAAATCATTGAGCTATATACATATAGATGGGATATCGAAGTTTCATACAAGACACTCAAAACAGGCCAGGAGATAGAAAGGCATATAAGCAGTGATGGTGATGTTGCACGAAATGATATATATGCAAAGGTACTGTTTCATAATATTGCAGGAATCATGAGAAAAGAGTTGAACCGTTCACTTGAAATGAAAGAGTCAAATAGACAGTATGTTGTCAACATAGCACAGCTACATGAAATCATACATGATGTCAACATTCTGCTTTCAATGATCAATGGTAAAAAAAGACAGCTAAAAAAGAAGATAGAACAGATAGAGAAGATGCTAGACAAAATAAAAGTGCCTGTTCGCCCAAACAGGCACTACCGACGATGGGGACGAGTCATGATTTCACCACCAAGCTATCGCTTCAGACTTGATGGAAGAAACAATCCAAAAGTCAGACGATACAAATCAGTGCTTATGACAATATCCCCGTAGTTAAGAA
>NZ_NFHI01000106.1:0-1408 GCF_002159255.1 Massilimicrobiota sp. An80 | reverse complement strand
ATTCGACCCAACAGAAAATACAAGCGACATGTCAAGCCAAAGACTGTCGTATGCTTTAACTATAGATATAACTAACATAGTTTATTATATACCTTGACAGATGTAGTTTCAAGACTACATTTTTTGAGCTTGAGTAAATATTAAAAACCAGGAAAAATATATTTCCATACAATTCCTGGTTAAATATTGTCATCTTAACTTAATGACATTGGACCTATTAGTTCTTTATTTTTTATATTATTTGAGCTTTGAAAAACTATTTGAAGACTATCAACAAAAAAACATGGATTTCGAATCAAATCCAAACAAGGATCCAAAAACAATCCAAACCCGCCTAAATAATACCGATATTCCTTCTCATGATTATCTTCTATCTTATAATTTGGCAATTCTAAATCTTTACTCAAATATTCTTCTCTATAATTAGAATCATATAATAAAATATATTTAGTAAAATCGTCTAAATAATTTGGATTCTCAATATATTCTTTATTTGTTTGTGTTTGTTGATAATAGTAATAGCAAGCATGATCAAAATAATTCTTTTGATAATCTTCTATTTGATGATTTGCATAACGAAATAATAATCTAGATAAATTCAAACTCGCCATCGCAAAGTTGTTATTAATCAACAATGCATTACTAAAACAATCAATAGCTGATATATATCTTCCTATATCACTATATGAATTTCCTAAATTTGTATAACATCTCATTGCAATATATTGACATACATTAAAAACATTATTTTCTTCCAAATTATCCAACTCTTGTCGGTCTTCGAATAAATCTAGTGATTTTCTATAATTAAAAATTTCTTTTTCCAAATAATCTTCACAATATTTCTTATTAAGCAACCTGGTATCGTGATATGCAGTAGCAATGTCATAATACAATTGCATCTTAGAAGGTAGATTATATGTTTCTTGTTCAGCTAATTTCTGAGCGATTTCAATTGTTTTGAGAATTTCTTTTTCATTTTTCAATAGATATAGACTTTCAAATTTTTTTGATAGTTCTAATATTTCACTTTCAATAGTATAGTACTCACACATCTGCATTATTCAACCTCCTAATTTTAATATCTCTATCATCTAAAGTTCATTTTAATAATACATAATGAATAATTTATAATAGAATATTTTTTAGATAATATAAAAAATATTGTTTATTTTCTACAATTAAATACCGCATCATCATATATGAATGTAATACTTATAAATATCTATCAAACGAATTCAAATTTTTTTATAACCGTATCCTCCAATTTATTGTTATATTTAAAAATAAACCTTAATTATTCATGAGATTATAATATAATCATGAAATATCCTTATTTCATAGGCATTTTCTGCTTTTATTTATTCTTTTTCTATTCACCCGTTGGGTGAATAGTTTTTCTTTATAT
>NZ_NFHI01000105.1:0-1459 GCF_002159255.1 Massilimicrobiota sp. An80 | reverse complement strand
AATCCACGTTTTAATAAGATTGGCTTTGTACATCTTTTTCCTACTTCTTTTAAAAGATCAAAGTTTTGCATATTTCTTGCGCCAATCTGTACCAAGTCAACCTTTTCATTGAATTCTTCAATATACTCAGCACTCATTAATTCTGACACAATGGGTAATCCTGTTTCTTCTTTTGCAGCTAACAAGATATCTAATCCGGCTGTTCCCATTCCTTGGAAAGCATAGGGTGATGTTCTTGGCTTGAATGCACCACCTCTTAACATGTTAGCTCCTGCTGCCTTAGCAGCTTTGGCAATCATGATAACCTGTTCCTTGGATTCAACAGAACATGGACCTGCAATCAATGCCAGATGATCTCCACCAACTTTGACACCGGCAACATCAATGATGGAATCTTCTGGATGAAAGGCACGGTTTGCCAGTTTATAAGGTTCACTGACACGCATCACGTGATCGACAACAGGTGAAACTTCCAGTTGTTTAGGATCAACCTTTGTGACATCTCCAATAACACCACAAATCGTCGTTTCTGTTCCAACCACAATATGCGTTGTGAGTCCTTTGTCTTCTACCTGTTTGACTATTTTTTGTACATCTTCATCAGTTGTTTTGGGTTTAAATACAATAATCATTTTTCTCTATCTCCTCTCTCTACTGTATAAATAAAAAATCCCTCATCCCTAAGGACGAGAGATTATCATCTGCCGTGTTACCACCTTAATTCACCTATATATCACTATATAAGCCTTAACAAGTACGCCTGTCTATCAGGTTCATACTCTGATGCTGTAACGGGCATTCCCGTGTTAGCCTACTTTTATTTCAGCCACCTACTCCAAGAGGAATTCAATAAGCTGACCTGATTCTTTTTCACCAAGCAAGAACTCTCTATACAAGCTGACTTATCTACTCTTTCTTTTCACAGTATTTATAACAGTATTTTGAATATGTTAATATATTATGCGATAAATACAAAAATGTCAATCATTTTTATAAATTTCCATAATTTTTTGTTCAGTTTATAAAATATCATGCTTTATTTGATTTCTTTTCCAACAATATGGGCGATTTCTCCAACCTGTTTCAATAATTCTGTATATTTCTCTGGTTTTAATGACTGTGGTCCATCACATAAAGCATGTTCTGGATCATTATGCACTTCTATCATCAATCCATCACATCCTGCTGCAACCGCTGCCTTGGCCATTGGCTCTACTAGCCACCATTTTCCTCCTGCATGTGATGGGTCTATAATGATTGGCAAGTGTGTCAATCTTTTGATAACAGGTATCGCCTGTAAATCTAATGTATTTCTTGTATAGGTTTCATATGTTCTGACCCCTCTTTCACATAGAATGACATTGGGATTTCCACTGGCCATGATATATTCTGCACTCATGATCCATTCTTCATATGTTGCACTTAATCCACGTTTTAATAAGATTGGCTTTGTACATCT
>NZ_NFHI01000104.1:0-1659 GCF_002159255.1 Massilimicrobiota sp. An80 | reverse complement strand
TTTGGAAAAACATGCCAAAAGAAAACAAAGGACACATTCATAAATCATATTAAGCCTGGATCGCATCTTATACATGACAAAGAAAAAAGTCATAAGATTCTGATAAAAGAATTGAAACTGAGCGATGAATCATATGATGCAAATAAGCTAAAAAAATGCAAAGATAAAGATAATCCATTGAATCCCATAAACAGGCAGTGTTACTTACTAAAACGATTTCTAAGATCTCATCCAGGATTTTCTAGAGATGATATACAGCATTACATTAATCTATATTGCTTTATATCTAATCCCCAGCTGATAAGCTAGAAAAGGTCGAAATGGTACTAAATAGCGCCATACACCTTACCAAATCATTAAGATACAGAGATTTCTATGCTTCAAAATCCCGATAAAATAAGGATTTTGAGGTTTTTAGTAGGCTCACTGTGCAAATAATGATTTTTAAAAAAATATATATAGTTGAAGGAAATCCATCAAGAAAACAATATCAGGAAGATCATCGATTTAAATTTTCTTATTGATATAGTTAATGATTGTCAAACATTTTTTATAATGGGATAATGATTATATCAAGTACATTATAAAGGAGGAGAAGAATGATGACAAAGAGTTATATTGATTTACATATGCATAGTATGTATAGCGATGATGGAGAATATACACCAACACAGTTAGTAGATATGTGTCATGAGGCAGGTGTGAAAATCATGGCTATTGCTGATCATAACTGGGTAAAAGCAAATGAGGAAGCAAAAAAACATGCAGATGAATTAGGAATGACATATATTCCTGCTATTGAAATTGATTGTACATATAAAGGTGTTAATTTACATGTGTTAGGATATGGTATTGATAATCAGGAAGTTTTTAATCAATTAGGTGAAGATATTGAGAAACAGGAACTTGCATACAGTATGAAAAAATTAGAATTAACGAATGCCTTAGGATTTGATTTGAAAAAAGAACAATTAGATGCATTATCAACAAATGGTGTCTATACAGGTGAAATGTTTGGTGAAGCCTTATTGAATGATTCACGATATGATGATCATGAATTATTAAAACCCTATCGTCAAGGTGGAGAAAGAAGTGATAATCCCTATGTGAATTTTTATTGGGATTATTATGCCCAAGGGAAACCATGTTATACAGAGATACATTTTCCAACTTTAGAAGAAACTATACAATTGATTCATCAACATGGTGGAGTTGGCCTGTTGGCTCATCCTGGTAATAATTTAAAAGGACAGTTTGAACTGTTTGATGAAATGGTGGCATTAGGATTAGATGGAGTAGAATGTTTTTCAAGTTATCATACAACAGAAACAAATGAATATTTCTACAATAAAGCTAAAGAACTAAATGTCTTGTATACATGTGGAAGTGATTTTCATGGTAAGACAAAACCATCTATTCATTTAGGAGAAAATGGTTGCTTAAATCCACAGGAAATGGAAGATTGCTTAAAAGCTCATCATCTTATTTAATAGAATGAAACACTACAGTATTGGAAATCAATAGGTAGTGTTTTTAATTATTATTTAATTTGAAAAGTAAATTCTACTTTTTTTAAGACTAAGTTCTACTTAAAAAACATTGATAAGTAGAACTTAATCTTGGAAATGTCATGATTTATATTTTTAATCTTTGTATTTA
>NZ_NFHI01000103.1:0-1666 GCF_002159255.1 Massilimicrobiota sp. An80 | reverse complement strand
TCATATTTCCCTCCATTTCCGTCCGCCTTTGTCGGTCGGACACAAACATTTTATTAAAATCATTTCCCTCCAATCGTTTTTATAGTATCCTATAAGAGAGGTGGTATACTACAGAGCACGTAGAGGTGAGTAGGTAATTCTACTCTATATAGAATATCCTGAATATTTATAAGTCGCCGTCAGTTTTTCAAGCACAAACAAGTAGGACTCAGAGCCTGGACACTTAAGATTGTTTCAATCAACTATAGTGATTTTTCGCTGACTGACAGTCAATGCCACTTCTCCTTTTATGAAAGGAGTTTTTTTATGCTGAAAATTCATCGTTTCAATTGTGCTGGTCTTGATGTTCACAAGAATCTTATTGTTGCCACCATTGGTATCACTGACAAGAAAACGCATGTCACTGAGTATATTCAACAGGATTTCTCTTCTCTTAATTTTGACCTCTATAATCTTAAAAATTGGCTTATTCAATATGATTGTTTTGATGTCTGCATGGAATCTACTGGTAAATATTGGATCCCTGTCTTTAATGTTCTTGAGACGGAACCCAAAATGAATATTGTTCTTGTCCACCCTAAATATGTCAAAGCCATCAAGGGTAAGAAAACTGACAAAAAAGATTCCAAATGGATTTGCGACCTTTTCAAACATGATCTCCTTAAATCTTCTTTTATCCCACCTAAGGATATTCGTGAATTAAGAGATCTCTCTCGTTATCGTTTCAAGCTCATCTGCATGAGAACAGGTGAACGCAACCGTTATCAAAACTCCATGACTGTTTCTAATATTGGTCTTGCCTCTGTTGTTTCTGATCCTTTTGGAAAAACAGCACAGGCTGTCATGAATGAAGTTCTATCTACTGAAGTTATTGATGAAGATAAAATCACAAAACTTATTCACGGCGGTTGCAGAAATAAAGATAAAATACTTGAATCCCTTAAAGATTCAAAAATTGAGCCAGATCAGCGTTTTAAGATGACAGAAATCCAAACACATCTGAATGAACTTGACAAACATATTGAAGCTGTTGAAGTAGAAGTCATCAAACGTGCTTCCAGATACTTTGATGATTTCCTGCATATTACTGAAATTGATGGAATACAGCTTATGTCTGCCATTCTTATCATTTCTGAAATTGGTGTTGACATGACTCAATTTGAAACAGATAAGCAGCTATGCTGCTGGGCTGGAACTTCTCCTGCCAATAATGAAAGTGCTGGAAAGAAAAAATCCGTTCGCATCAACAAAGCTGGACAGTATCTCAAACCGGTATTAGTGCAATGTGCATTGGCAGCCATCAAAAACAAAAACAGCTATTTTGGTCAAAAGTATACAAGAATCAAGAAAAGAAGAGGACACAAGAAAGCTATCATTGCCATCGCAAGAATGATGCTTGTTAGTATCTATCACATGATTCTAACTGGAGAAAAGTTCAATCCTTCGGACTATGAATCATTTAAGAATCCAAAGCCACAAAGAGAAAAGAACAATTATACAGTCGAGACAGCACTAGACTTTCTAAAATCACAAGGATTTGATGTATCATTAATTCAAGATATTCCTAAATAATATTCTGTTTTTTCTAAGAAAAACCGAACTTGTTTTTAAGTTCGTCTTTTTTTGTGCTTTTACTTACGATTGGGTCAAATTATTTTTCACACTT
>NZ_NFHI01000102.1:0-1891 GCF_002159255.1 Massilimicrobiota sp. An80 | reverse complement strand
AGGCATCCACCATACGCTCTTCTTCGCTTAACCTAAAGTGTTCTTTCTGTGCTTTCTTAGTTTGCAACTAGATGATTTCGACCTTCTTTTTCTTTGATCTCTTCATCTTCCTTCGCTTTCTTGTAGAAAGTTTGCTGTTCAGTTTTCAATGTTCCTGCCTTGAATGCAATCCCTTCAGACCACACTCAAAACCAAACAGTATCCACATCTTCTCTTCTCCCTAGAAAGGAGGTGATCCATCCCCACGTTCCCGTAGGGATACCTTGTTACGACTTCACCCCAATCATCAGTCCCACCTTAGACAGCTCCCTCCTTGCGGTTGGGCCACCGGCTTCGGGTGTTACCAACTCTCATGGTGTGACGGGCGGTGTGTACAAGGCCCGAGAACGTATTCACCGCGACATGCTGATTCGCGATTACTAGCGATTCCAGCTTCGTGCAGTCGAGTTGCAGACTGCAGTCCGAACTGTGAACGGGTTTCTGGGTTTCGCTCCACCTCGCGGCTTCGCCTCCCTCTGATCCGTCCATTGTAGCACGTGTGTAGCCCAGGTCATAAGGGGCATGATGATTTGACGTCATCCCCGCCTTCCTCCTCCTTGCAGAGGCAGTCTCGCCAGAGTCCCCAACCTAATGCTGGCAACTGGCAACAGGGGTTGCGCTCGTTGCGGGACTTAACCCAACATCTCACGACACGAGCTGACGACAACCATGCACCACCTGTGTGAGATATAACTATCTCTCTGTCTCCAGAGCCTTTATCTCCATGTCAAGACCTGGTAAGGTTCTTCGCGTTGCTTCGAATTAAACCACATGCTCCACCGCTTGTGCGGGCCCCCGTCAATTCCTTTGAGTTTCATTCTTGCGAACGTACTACTCAGGCGGAGTGCTTATTGCGTTAACTGCAGCACTGAGGTCTGACCCCCAACACTTAGCACTCATCGTTTACGGCGTGGACTACTAGGGTATCTAATCCTATTTGCTCCCCACGCTTTCGGGACTGAGCGTCAGCTGCACCCCAGACCGCCGCCTTCGCCACTGGTGTTCCTCCATATATCTACGCATTTCACCGCTACACATGGAATTCCGCGATCCTCTGATGCTCTCTAGCTGTGCGGTTTCCACGGCTTACCGAAGTTTAGCTTCGGGCTTTCACCGCAGACCTGCACTGCCGCCTGCTCCCTCTTTACGCCCAATGATTCCGGATAACGCTCGCCACCTACGTATTACCGCGGCTGCTGGCACGTAGTTAGCCGTGGCTTCCTCATAAAGTACCGTCACTCGCCTGTCATTCCCTACAGGCGCCGTTCTTCCTTTATAACAGAAGTTTACATCACGAATGACTTCTTCCTTCACGCGGCGTTGCTCGGTCAGGCTTTCGCCCATTGCCGAAAATTCCCTACTGCTGCCTCCCGTAGGAGTCTGGGCCGTGTCTCAGTCCCAGTGTGGCCGTCCACCCTCTCAGGCCGGCTACGCATCGTCGCCCTGGTGAGCCTCTACCTCACCAGCTAGCTAATGCGTCATAAGCCCATCCCTGTGCTATCCCGTAGGATATTTAACATACTCGACATGCGTCATGTATGCCTATGCGGTCTTAGCTGCCGTTTCCAGCAGTTATCCCCCTCACAGGGGCAGGTTGCTTATGTATTACTCACCCGTTCGCCACTCAATGCCGAAGCATTGCGTCCGACTTGCATGTATTAGGCACGCCGCCAGCGTTCATCCTGAGCCAGGATCAAACTCTCCATTGTCCTTTTCTATCTTCAGACAATTTCATGTCTTCTTGACTCTTTCTTTTTTCCTATCTTTATTGACGTGTTTACTGTTCAGTTTTCAATGTCCCTGTGCCCTCTCGTCGAGTGCTCATCTATAATACCATCTATCCTCTACCTTT
>NZ_NFHI01000101.1:0-1907 GCF_002159255.1 Massilimicrobiota sp. An80 | reverse complement strand
CCAATGTCGTCAATTTAAGAAGCTATAAGCCGATAGAAATCTATTAAGACATCTATCGACTTTTTAATTTTAAAATATAAAAGAATATTTTGGCTATATTGATAGAATTTTCAATGATTTTATGATATAATTGTAGTATAGAAAGAGGTGGTTTTATGTTTGTGAAGGCTGTACCAAATAATAGAGGAAAAAAAGGTACTTATTACTGCTCATTGGTCGAAGCTTATCGAGAAAATGGTAAAATCAAACATCGCACCATCCGTTCTTTTGGTCTTCTGACCGAAGAACAGCTACCTTATCTCAAGGCTATGTATGCAAAGAAAAAACCTCGACTTGTGTATGATGATGAACATTAATGTCTATCACTTCTATTGTTGAATATTTCTATTCTCTTTTATCTCATCCTGATACTTTTAATATAGCTAGAAAACAGCCTAACTATTTCATCAGAGAATCAAAGCTTGGGCTACCAGGACTTCTTAAATTTATGTTTTCAAGAAATGGGCATACTGTTTCTAATGAAATCAATCACTATTTTTCTGGATTTGACGCTCTGGATAAATCAGTTTCAAAACAGGCAATATTTCAGGCACAGGAAAAACTCAGTTATAAAGTATTTCCATATCTTAACCATCAGCTATGCCAGTATTATTATAATAATAATGAATATGATACAATTAAAGGATATACCGCTGTTGCCATTGACGGTTCTACCGGTGAAGCACCTGATACGCCTGAATGTATTAAAGCATTTGGCGATAAAGGTCTGCATAAACATCAGCAGAGAAGAACAAATCCAAGAATATCTGGATTTTATGATATATGCAATGGCATCTATATCAATCTATCTATCCAATCATATCGAAAAGCTGAACTCCCAATGGCTTATGAACAGATGGATGATGTTCATCAATTACTGGACAAACAAAAAAGGCTGTTTCTGGCGGATAGGAATTATGATGCAAGTGATTTGTTTTTCTATTTTGAAATGAACAACGATTTTTATTGTTTTAGAGGGAAACCGAACTTTTATAAAAAACATCTTCAGCAGATTGAAGAAGATGGGTGGATAAATGTTGAATTTGATGATCAGTGGATCAATCGATTTAAAATCGATGAAGTCAGGGAATATGCTAGAAAACATAGAAAACTAAGGATACGAGTCATCAAATATAAGAAATCAGAAATCAAGAAATTAAAGAAAAATGAAGAAGATGAAGAAATAATACTTTTTACCAATCTCAGCAGTGATGAGTGGCCAAGAAAGGAGATAATAGTTCTTTATGGCCATAGATGGACAGAGGAAACAGGGTATGACACATTAAAGAACAAGCTTGAGATGGAGAGAATAACCAGTGAGAAACCAGAACTCATATTACAGGAGATGCATTCACAGGTCCTAGTGCATAATTTAGCTGCAATGATAAAAAAGGAATCAGATAAGATTGTAGTGCACACACCAAAGTATAAGTATCAAACAAACATAAATAATTTAATTCAGCTGCTAAGAGCCAATTTGCCGAAGCTGTTAAATCAGAAGCAAAAGATAAAAGAACTGTTAGAAAAAATAATAAAAAAAGCTGCAAAAAATAAAGAGCCTATTCGACCAAATAGGCTCTATCCAAGATGGGGTGTCTATATCAAATTGCCAAGCCCACTTAAGTTCAGGGTCGATGGAAGAAGAAATCCAAGCATAAAGAAAGTTAAAAACAAATTTCTTCGCATCAAATCATGAGAGTAGTATAGACACCTTATCTATATAAATTATAATCTAAAATTTAAAAAAAATCATCAAAAATCAAGGGGTATTTGTACGCTTTTTTAGCGTTTTCAAACACAAAAAGGATATGATTAGATACTAAATTGGCTAAACATATCCTTTTGCCATTTTAAATTGACGACATTGG
>NZ_NFHI01000100.1:0-1938 GCF_002159255.1 Massilimicrobiota sp. An80 | reverse complement strand
GCCTATTCGACCCAATAGACTCTTTGGAAGATGGAATGTCTATACCAAGAAACCAACAACACTCAAATATAGAGTTGATGGCAAACGAAATCCCAAAGTTAGAAAAATGAAAAAGGGATATTTACGTATAAAACGCTAATCGGTAGTATAGACATCATTTTCTAAAAAAATTATAACTTAAAAACTTAAAAAAATCATTAAAAATGATCAGTGTCTTTTTGCACTTTTTTTTAGCACAGAAAGAAAAAGAGAGAATTTTGAATTTAATCAAATATTCTCTCTATTGTAATGTCATTAAATTGACGACATTGACTGAATCTTAGTTCTTTTTTTGTTTAAACTGATTATTTTTGGAAAGAATATCACATGGTGATATAAATATGAATCAATCTTATTGGCAGAAAACTTCATCTATTCAAAGATGTGCATCTATTCAAGATGATATGGATACAGATATTGTTATTATTGGGGCAGGAATGGCTGGGGTTTCACTGGCTTATCAATTAAAAGATTTACCCTATCGTGTTATTGTTGTGGATAAAGATCAGATTGCAAGTCATACGAGTGGACATACGACTGCAAAACTAACGGTTTTACATGGGAAAATCTATCCACTTCTTAAAAAACATTATAATATACATTATGCACATCTGTATTTTCGTTCGCAAGAGGAAGCGTTGAATACAATTAAAGATATTATTCGTAAGGAAGATATTGCATGTGATTTTCAGGAAAACGATGCGTATGTATATACTGATGATTCTCAATATGTTTCTATGATTCAGGAACTTGAGTACATATTAAAATCTTTTCATGTGGAAGTCGTCAAAGATTCACAACATTTAGCATCAGTTGGCTTAAAACACCAAGCGGTTTTTCATCCTTTGAAATATATGTATGGGTTAATTGATAAGTGTCAAAAAGATGGTATAGTTTTTTATGAAAAGAGTATGGTTGAAAGTATTGAACGCAAAAAAGATGGTTTTATTTTAAAAGTCAATCATCATAAGATTCGGAGTCGTTATGTTATTCATGCGACAAGGTATCCTTTTATTAAAAAAGGGATTTATTTTGCAAAGTTGTTTCAGACAAAAGAGAATGTTGATTTGCGAAACAAAGAAGGGAATCAAAGTTTACTATGTATAGATCATACTGATAGTTATAGACCGGTACAGGATAAGGGAATATATATTGATATGGCGAGTCAAGAATGGTATGCATTAGATAGTGTGCCATTACGTGGAGTACCTTATATTGGTGAGATAAAACCGGGAAGTCAGGAATATGTAATTTATGGTTTTCAAAAATGGGGCATGACATTATCTCAGGTAGCGGCCAAATTAATTAAAGATTTAATTTTACAGCAAGAGAATCCCTATAAAAGTTTATATAGCTGTCAATATTTTTCACTATCTTTTGCTAAGGAATATCAAAAGAAAATCATGAATTCATATTATAAGGGTTTTATATATCCAAGGTTTCATTGTAAGAAAGTGAATCAAATACAAAATGGTGAAGGTGCTATTGTTCGTGAAAATGGGAAACTCAAAGCAGTCTATATAGATGAAAATGGAAAATGTCATGTATTTTCTCCATATTGTCCGAATTTAAAATGTATTATAGAATTTGATCAAAAAGATAAGATATGGTTGTGTCCGTGTCATCAGTCAACTTATGATGCTTATGGTCATTTAATTGATGGACCGAGTTTGCATTCTTTAAAGAAAAAAAGAAATGACATTATATAATTAAGGATGTGATAAAGAGAGAAAAAAGAGGGTTAAATAAAAAAACGAAAAAAAGTAAAAAAAAGACTTGAAAAGGTAGAGGATAGATGGTATTATAGATGAGCACTCGACGAGAGGGCACAGGGACATTGAAAACTGAACAGTAAACACGTCAATAAAGATAGGAAAAAAGAAAGAGTCAAGAAGACAT
>NZ_NFHI01000010.1:0-58872 GCF_002159255.1 Massilimicrobiota sp. An80 | reverse complement strand
CAACAGGGGCTTTATGCGCTTTTTTTGCATAATAATAAAGAGTACATATAGTCATACCACAAGAATAACAGAAATAAAAAAAGAGTCACCTAGTCTAATATACTAAGTTGACTCCATTGCCTGCAGATCAAAATCTGTAGGTTTTTTCATACTTTATTTTTCATTAACAACATTCTTTAAAGCTGAACTTGCTTTAAATGCAGGAACTTTACTAGCAGCGATTTCCATTGTTTCACCAGTTCTTGGGTTACGTCCCATTCTAGCTTCTCTTGTACGAACTTCAAAAGTTCCAAAACCTTTTAAAGAAATCTTATCTCCTGCTTTTAATACATCAGTTAAAGTTTCTAAAAAAGCATTAATTGCAGCTTCAGATTCTTTTTTTGTTAAACCTGATGCTAAAGAAACTTTTTCTAATAATTCATTTTTATTCATACTATAATCTCCATTTCTATGTATATTAGGGTATTCCCTAGAGCTTATTATAATACAAGTCTCATGTCTTGTACAGTGCAATCGTCTATCTTCCATCAAAGATTTTCAATAAGCGAAACAAACGATAATACAGCTTCTTGAGAAGTTGCCCATGAAGTGACAATGCGTACACGCTCACCACCAGGAATAGCTCCCATATGCGTCACCATAAACTCTTTTTCAATAGCCTCTAAAGCATTTTGTGGTAAATCCACAAAAATCTGATTAGTGGTAGAAGGCTCATAAAGTGGAATTCCTTTTTTAATCAATGCCTGACGTATCATATCAGCCATTCGATTTTCATGAAGACCAATATCTTCATATAAATGATCTTTAAACAATTCATAAAATTGAATGCCCAGCAATCGTCCTTTTGCTAACATAGCACCTTTATTTTTCATATGATAACGAAATTGAGGTTTTAAATCATCATGAATAATAACGAGAGCTTCCCCAAACAAAGCACCCATTTTTGTTCCACCGATATAAAAGGCATCAACATATTGTGCAATTTCTTCAAGCGTTGGAGCATCTGGTAAAACCAAAGCACTTCCAAGTCTTGCTCCATCTAAGAATAGATATAAATCATATTTTCTTGTGACTTCATAAAGTGCTTTTAATTCATCACGCGTATAATAAGTTCCTAATTCTGTTGTTTGAGAAATATAAACCATACGAGGTTGAACCATATGTTCATCTGTATGTTGCTGACAAATGTCTTCAATCATTTGACATGTCACTTTACCATGGACATGTGGACGTGTTAAAATCTTATGTCCTGCTCCTTCAACAGCACCCGTTTCATGAACCTGAATATGTCCTTCATCACAGGCAATAACAGCCTGATAATGTTTCAAAGCATATGAAATCATTAACATATTTGTTTGTGTTCCACCAACAAGAAAATGAACATCAGCCTGTTCATTATGAATACGTTCTTTAATGACTTTTTGAGCCAGATGACAATATTCATCTTTACCATAACCAACAGTCTGAATCAGATTTGTCTGATTTAATGCTTCTAAAATTTGAGGATGTGCTCCTTCACTATAATCATTTAAAAAACTATACATACTTTCTCCTATTCTCGATATAACAATCCATATCGAACATATATTAAATTCAGTAAACTTAAAAAATTCATTGTTCCCTGTAATGAAGATTCACTGTATTGACTTTCAGTACCATCAATACGATAAATCCAATCTATATCATCATTTTGATATGTCTGATTCATTGTTAATAATAAAATCTTTGGATGATGTTCCTTAATTTTATCTATTAATGCCTTCATCAGCTGTTCTCTGGCACGAACAGTAATAATAATAACCAGACTATCTTTATCTATAATATCCAATCTTTGAATTTCATCACCACGTTCAACAAACGCATAAACAAATTTACGATGTTTTAGCATCTTCATTTGAAAATCATTAGATATAATCTTGTTAAACTGATAACCCAACATATGTACTTTTTTAGCCTGGTATATCATTTCACAAATACGATCAATATCTTTCATATCAATAGATTTTTCAACAAGTGCCAAAGAATCCATTGCTTCATGATACATTTTCTTTTTTAAATAATCAGAATCTTCCGAAACTTTTTGAGCATCCTGAGTTGATAAATGAATTTCATTGCGTGCAATTTCTAAAGCTATAGCAATTTCGTTTTTAAAATTCACAAAGCTTTTACAATTCATATCTTTACAAAAACGTGAGATCGTTGCTGGAGAGGTATAACAAAGGTCTGCCAAATCATTAATACTGATACTTGGAATCTGATCTATATGAGTTAAAATGGTATGAGCAATCGCATAATACATGTCTTGAGGTGAAGAAACATTCACATAAGACATCAGAGTATATAAAATATCAACTTCATTATAATCATGAATTGTCATGGTTATGCTCCTTTAAATACTGACTTCTACCCATTTCATATAAATCATGTCCATAGCAGTCAATCACAACAGTTAAAGGTAAATCTTTGACTACTAAACGACGAATAGCTTCAGGCCCTAAATCCTCAAAAGCAATGACTTCACAAGATTGAATACATTGTCCAATATAAGCGCCTGCTCCTCCAATTGCTCCAAAATAAATACTCTGATAGTCCATTATAGCTTGTTTGACATGATCTTGACGGTAACCTTTGCCAATCATTCCACGCAAACCTAGCTGCATAAGTGCTTTCGCATAAGCATCCATGCGTCCAGATGTTGTCGGTCCCCCACTGCCAAAAACATGTCCTGGTTTTGCTGGAGTAGGTCCAACATAATATATAATTTGATCTTTAACATCAAAGGGTAATTCCTCTCCCTTTTCTATTAAAGCCAACAAGCGTTTATGTGCCGCATCTCTGGCAGTATAAATAACACCTGATAATAAAACCTGATCGCCAGCTTGCAAGGCAAGAGCCTGTGATTGCGTCAAAGGTGTTGTCATATGTTTGATCATAAAATAACCTCCTTATGTCTGGCAACATGACAGCAGATAGAAACAGCAACTGGCATTCCTGCAATATGCGTTGGATATGTCTCAATATTCAATGATAAAGCTGTTGTTTTCCCTCCATAGCCAGATGGTCCAATACCTAACTGATTAATTTTTTCTAATAATTCTTCTTCTAATTGTTGATATCGTAAATCACTATGATGTGTTCCTATATCTCTGAGCATCGCTTTTTTCGCAAGATATGTGACATAATCAAAAGAACCCCCAATACCAACTCCAATCACCATAGGAGGACAAGCATTAGGTCCTGCTTCTTCAACAACTTTTAAAACAAAATCTTTAATTCCTTCTACCCCATCACTTGGTTTGAGCATTTTGACCTGACTCATATTTTCACTACCAAAACCTTTTGGAGCAACAATGATTTTCAATTTGTCACCTTCCACAATTTCATAATGAATCAAGGCAGGTGTGTTATCTTTTGTATTGATTCGATCAAAAACAGGATCATCAACAACACTTTTTCTTAAATATCCTTCCTGATATCCCTGTCGAACACCTTCCTGTAAAGCATCCTGTAAAGATCCCTGCACATGAACATCTTGTCCTATTTCAACAAATAAACAAACCATTCCTGTATCTTGACAGATAGGAACTGACAATGATTGAGCCATTTTTGCATTTTCTTTTAAAATAGATAATGTCTGTTTAGCCAATTGACCATCTTCTATTTGACTTGCCTGATCAATCGCATTTCGAACATCTTGAGGCAATTGATAATTAGCCTCTATGCATAATGTTTTGACTGCCTGTATAATATCTTCCTGTTTTATTTCCCTCATGTTTTCACCTTCTTTTATTATGTTTATTATATATAATTTTCTATCCTATCACAAGAAAAAAAGAATTAAAGAAGATGCCCCTTTAATTCTTGAAGTGAAGGATAATATAAACAATAATATCTCAGTGACATAAGTTCTACTGCAGTTAACAAACTATGTTTACCTGTTTTTCTGTTTTTAGATTGACCTAATACTAACTTATGATGAACTGGTATTTTTAAATCCAACTGTGGATGACAAGTCATCAAAACAACCTGACATCCTGATTTTTTTATATACTGTAAAATCTTTGCATTACTGTTTGCGAAATATCCATTAACAGTCATAATAATTGCTACACTGTTTTGATTTAATTGTTTTGCACATTCTAACTGTCGTGAAGAATCCATATATGCCATTGTAAACTTTTCTAACATCAGTAAATCTGTTTGTAAGTGTAAAGCTGCACTTTGTGAAAATTGTGTACCAAAAAAAGCAACTGATTCACTATCATGAATTAATTTTAAGATTGCATCAACTTCATTCCAATCTAAAAGCTTTGGTAAGTCAGAAATGTATTGAATGACTTGTTGGATATATTGTTGCGTTGCCTGTAAAGGAGAATCCTTCATTGTTTCGAGTGAAATATTAATAAGATTATTGAATTTTTTATCATGTGAATGGAATGTATAACATTCCTGTTTAAGATGCGCAAAATTTTCATAGCCTAAAGCACGACAAAAACGTGAAATCGTTGCTGGTGAAACAAAACATTCTGCGGCCAACTCACTAATACGCATATTCGCAATACGATAAAAATTATTAGCCATGAACCAGGCAATATTATAATTGGTATCATTTTCTTGAGCTGTATCTAAAAAGATAATCAGTCTATAAAACAAATTCTTCACGATAAATCCTCCTGTAATACATAATGTCCAGACAAATCAGCACTCAAATAATTTTCTTCATCAGTTGTTTTCACAATAACATAATCCTTGCCAAAAGTAAATGTCAATTGGCAGTCTTTTTGATGAGATAGTATACATGTTGCCTGTTGATGAGAATCATCCTGATAAGTAGCAAAATCCCCGATTCCAGATTGATTGAGTTCAAATTCAAAAGTAAAACCCTTTTGCTTTTCATCGTTTTCATAAATATATAAAAGATAATCATGATATTGATAAACTTTTCTATCAAGTGGTTTTTCATGAGATTGAAATGATAGAGGTTGTGAGGAATGAACTTGACAACCTACCAACAAAAACACACATATCAAAAACATTACACACTTTTTCATAAAGAGCTAACCTCCATATTTCGACTTTATATGATTATATCACAAAATGATTTATGAAATATAGTCCCATTTATGTAACATCAAAAACAATCACATATTTTTTGACAATTGCATGAAATTTTATACAAAATAATGTGTTAGATTATATGTGTAGTCAAAAATAATTTGTTTTCCCTTCAAATTTGACTACTTCATGATATCCTTTCCCAAACTGATATCAAAAAAGCAGATGAGCACTCCCACCTATCTGCTTTTTTATTTACTGAAGAATATCTTGATAAACTCTCAAAACATTTTTAAAGAATATTTTTTCAATCTCCAACGATGATAATCCCGCTTCTTTTAATGCCTGTTCTAACTTTGGAAGATAAGAGGCATCTTTTAATTCTAAATATGGTGGAATACCATCAAAATCACTTCCTAAACCAATACAGTCAATACCAGCTAAATTTTTAATATATAAAATGTGTTTGACAATATCATCTATTTTTGATAAACACTTTTCTTCATCATTTTCTGTTAAAAAGTCAGCAGCATAATTCATCCCCATGACTCCACCACGACTTGCGAGTTTTAAAATCATCTCATCAGTTAAATTACGCGCATGTGGACAAACACTTCTCGCATTGGAATGTGAAGCGACAAACGGTTTAGTAGTCAAACGATAAACATCTTCAAATCCAGCGTCTGAAAGATGTGAAACATCAATAATGATTCCTAAACGTTCACATTCTTGAACATATGCCTTGCCAAATTCAGTTAAACCATTTTTTGTATCACAGGCATGATAGCCATGATTGTCATCATCTCTTGAAAAATTAGGATAACCTATACCATTAGAAAAATTCCATGTGAGCGTAATCATGCGCACACCTAAATCATAATAATGTTGTAAATAGTGAAGATCATTTTGTACAACAGCACCCTCTTCAAGCGTTAACATAGCACTCATACGATGCTGATTCATATTATTGATAATATCCTGATAATTTTTAATGACGCCTATCATATCTGAATACTGATTCATTTCATGATAAAAAGTGTCTATCAGATCATGCGCATATTGAAAAGGATTATCAGTTTTATGCAAAGGTGTAAACATGGCAAAGTTTTGTAAAAGGTAATCACCTTGTTGCATTTTTTCTAAACTTATATTCAGGTTATTCTGTTTTAATGATATATCTTGATTTGATTGTCTTTGTAAATATATCTCAGAAATTGTATCACAATGCATATCAACAACTTTCATTTCCAATCCCTCCTATGAAAAATAAATTTCTGTTGTCTGATATAATTTTGTGAGTGATTGTGTTTCTTTAAGCCAGTCTATTGCTTCATTTATTTCTTCTGGCGTTAATTCTACAATTCCATAAGTCGCCAGCTGACAAATATCATAGAGACTTTGCCATAAATCATCAAAATCATGTGTTTGTTCATCAGCCTGCTCACTTTCTAAATATGCGCTCATTTGATGCGCTTTTTTTGTTGCTTCTTCTTTTGTCATTATAACTCTCCTTCTTGAATCAATCCCAGTTGAAGACATGCATAATATATACCATCTTCATCAATAGGTTTTGTAATAAAAGTAGCGATAGATTTTAATTTTTCATTCCCTTGCCCCATTGCTACACTTTGAGAGGCATGTTTAAACATATCGACATCGTTTAAAGAATCTCCAAAAGCAATATATTCCTGAAGTCCTAATAAATGCATCAGTTTTTGAATTCCTGTTGCTTTTGATAATCCAGCAATTGTAATATCAGCATATGTAGATTCTCCAGGCAAAACATGAACTTCAGATACTTTTTGAAAAGGTGCATAATCATAGCCAAGTGGTCCATATACAATCATCGCATCGACTTCTTGACCACAATATGTTCCTACTGGAGGAATCTGATTTTGAAAATATCTTTGTGTCTGCAAAACATATTCATCAGGTTCCTTAGAAATAATACGTTGCTTAGATTTTAATGTCACAGCATAATTATATTGTTTCGCTATAGATAAAACTTCCTGTACGGCCTGAGGATCCATGGATGCGTGAAAAATTTCTTTTTTATAGGCATCTAAAACAACCTGACCATTATTACAAACAAATCCATCCCATTCAAACATATCCATAAGTCCTGTTCGTGTTAATGAATCAATTCCTCGCCCTGAGGAAATAATCATATGATATCCATTTTTCTTTAATAGGCGTAACGCCTTTTGTGTTGATAACGACACTTGATGATGAACATTATCTCTTAATGTACCATCAACATCAAAACATAATAATGGCTTCATACTTGTCCTCCTTGTCTTTTTTATTATACAGTAAAATAACTTTTATAAAAAGAAGAGAATTTATTCAATCAATAAATTCTCCATATTCACTCACCTTTTGTTCATAAACACGTCCTTGTTGGAGGCTTTTATGAATGTCTATGATTCTTTGATTAGATGAACCTTTATAAATCAATTCTAAACTACGTAGTGATAATACAAAACGTCCATCTACCAATGTATCGCATAATGATAATAAATCAATGGCATCCTGTCCAAGTTTAAGAATGTCTTCATAGACATATCCACTATAAATCATAATATGTAAAGAAGTTTGAGCTTTGATTTGAGAAACCAATATTTTCAAAGGCTTCACTTGTAAAAATGGTTCACCTCCAGAAAGGGTTATACCATCTAAAAGTGGATTACTTAAAATATCAGCAACAATTGTTTCAATATCTTCTTCATATCCACCATTTATATCCCAGCTTTGAGGATTATGACAGCCAGGACAATGATGTAAGCACCCTTGTGTAAATAGAGTATAACGTAAACCAGGCCCATCTACAATTGAATCATGAACAACACCATATAGTCTAATCTTTGTTGATTCCATGTTTAACACGATCTTTTTCTTCTGCTCTTTTGGCATCATTGAAACGATCAAGCGTTCCTACAAGATAACCTGTGATACGTCTAATTCTTTCAAATTCTTCATGAGGTGCTTCTTTACGACCACATTGAGGACAAACATCATTAATAATGCCATTATATCCACAAACAGGATCACGATCAACAGGATGATTAATAGCCCCATATCCCATATTGGCATCATGCATAGCTCTTACAATTTTTTCAAAAGCTGGTAAATTCTTTGTTGGATCACCATCCATTTCAATATAACTAATATGTCCTCCATTTGTGAGTTCATGATAAGGTCCTTCAATTCTTATTTTATCAAAAGCACTGATTGGATAATAAACTGGAACATGAAAACTATTCGTATAGTATTCTCGATCTGTGACTCCTTCAATCTTTCCATATAATTGTCTATCTAGTTTTACAAAACGTCCTGATAATCCTTCTGCAGGTGTGGCAATTAAAGAAAAGTTTAAATGATATTTCTGACAGGCTTCATCAACACGACGACGCATATGTGCTACAATTTGTAATCCCAAAATTTGTGCCTTTTCACTTTCACCATGGTGATAACCAATCAAAGATTTTAATGTTTCGGCTAAACCAATAAATCCAATCGTTAAAGTCCCATGTTTTAATACTTCTCTGACTTCATCTGTTGATTTTAATTTTTCTGAATCAAGCCAAACACCCTGTCCCATTAAAAATGGATAATTCATCACACGTCTTTTACACTGAATTTCAAATCTTTCTAATAATTGATCTATACATAAATCTATTAATTGATCCAGCTTAATAAAGAATTCATCAATATCACCTTTTGATTTAATAGCTAAACGAGGTAAATTAATAGAAGTAAAACTTAAATTCCCACGTCTTGGAGAAATCTCACGAGTTGGATCATAAATATTACCCATAACTCTAGTACGACATCCCATATATGCAATTTCTGTTTCTGGTGTTCCTTTATAATATTGTTTATTAAACGTTGCATCAACAAACGAAAAATTAGGAAATAAACGCTTTGCTGAAACACGACATGCTAATTGGAATAAATCGTAGTTAGGTTCACCTTTTTGATAATTAATACCTTCCTTAACTCTAAATATCTGAATTGGAAAAATAGGTGTTTCTCCACCACCCAAGCCAGCCTCCGTTGCAAGAAGGACATTACGAATAGCCATTCTTCCTTCAACTGATGTGTCCATGCCATAATTCAATGAACTAAATGGTACTTGTGCTCCTGCACGAGAATTCATCGTATTTAAATTATGAATTAATGCTTCCATAGCCTGATATGTTTCTTTATCAGTATCCTGATATGCTCTTTCACTTGCAAATTTTTGAATACGCTCAATAATTTGTGGAGATATATGATTATGCATCAATACACCTTTTTCTTCTATAGCATAATTTTGACAACTTAAAGAAGGCTGATGATCTAATGATTTCAACTGTGCCATAACATCTGCAACATTGACATCAGTTAATAATGTTAATGCTTCTTCAATAGCTTTCAAATACCACTTACGATATGATTTTTTAATTCCTTCAGCCATTCCGTAATCAAAATTCACAATAGCCTGTCCGCCATGCTGATCATTTTGATTAGATTGAATCGCAATGCAAGTTAAAGCAGAATATGTCGTAATACTATTAGGTTCACGCAAAACTCCATGACCAGTTGAAAAACCACCTTTAAACAAATCAATAATATCTATTTGGGTGCAGGTTGTTGTCAATGTCAAAAAATCCATATCATGAATATGTATATCGCCAGAACGATGTGCTGCACTATGTAAAGGATTTAAAACAAACATCTCATTAAACTGTTTGGCTGCTTCAGCCCCATATTTTAACATTGTTCCCATTGGTGCATCAGCATTCACATTCGCATTTTCTCGTTTTAAATCACTATCCTTAGCATCCTGAAAAGTAATTTCTTCCAATGTTTTCATTAAACGTGATTTTCGATCTCTAGAGCGTGTACGTTCAGCACGATACAAAATATAAGCTTTTGCAATACGTACATACCCTTTTTCTATTAATGTTTCCTCTACAGTATCCTGTACCAGCTCTACTGTTGGCAATTCTGTATGACGATCCTCTAATTTCTGCTCTACAATATGTGCCAAATGAATAGCTGCATCTAGACCATATTTCGCTTCTGTTGCCTGAAACGCCTTATAAATAGCTCCTGCAATTTTATTGACATCAAAGACATCCATACGTCCATCTCTTTTTCTAATGTATTGAATCATGAATCAAACCCCCTTTTGTTTAGTATCTCACATCTATTCGTTTTTCTCAAATCTTTTGAATGATTCCCCTTACAAAAAAAAGGTATTCATCACTGAATACCCTATATAACTATTCAATTGTTGAAATTCCTAATTCATTAATTTTATCTTTAATTATTTCAATTGCCTTTTTTTCATCTTCACCGTCAGTAACAATTTCAACTTGTGCTTTCGTTGGAATTCCTAAAGATAAAACTCCCATCATACTTTTTAAATTGACACTTTTATTACCATAATTTAATGTTACATGGCAATAAAACTGTTTCACAGTATTAACCAATTCAGTTGTAGGTGTTGCATATAAACCAACTGGATCTGTAACAGTAAATTTTAAATTTTGAGCCATATCAAATTCCTCCTTTACTCATACTATTATTATAACATAAAGATATTGGAGATTCGAAAAAATATGACTCTTCAATTAAAAATTATTTTCCATTTTTTTAATCATCTGTAAATCATATTGCTGTTCAAATTCTTCTAAAAATCGTTCTATATATTCACGTCGTGGTGTAATCACATTCATATCTATATGAGGATGATTTTGAACATACATTTCTAATCTTTTTTGTAAATTATCTTTGGATATCAAATAATCCTCAACAATACTTTCATGATCCATTCCAAAATAAAGCATTAAAATGGCTGACACAATTCCTGTGCGATCCTTACCAGCATTGCAAAAATAAAGGACATGCGTAGAAGCATGAAGCATCATGTATATGATTTTCCACATGTTTTCATCTACCATATGAATATATGATAAACTGACTTCTTCAGGAGTACGTGGAATATGATTGCCACCCGTCACTGGTGTATGATGATAAATAAAACGTGTATCGTTTTCAAATAAACTTGGTTGCTTGAAACGTTCATTTTCACTGCGCAAATCAAAGATAGTACGTACATTATGATGAATGAGCCATTGTATTTCATCTTCAGTTAACTTTATAGGTACATCACTTCTTATAAAACGTGTATCATTTTTAAATAATAACCTTGTATTACAAGTATTTTCAAATAGCGAACTCATCTATACACCTCCATAACACAAAAAAATTATTATATGTTAAAAATATTTTTTAAAATTGATCTGTTCTTTCTCGTGAATATAACCATTCTTACGATAAAATTCATGAGCACCTTTTCTCATTCCACCAGAAACCAATCTAATACCTATAGCATTATCCTCATGTGCCCATTTTTCTACCTCTGCCAAAAGTAAAGAACCTATACCATGACGTTTATGTAACGATGATACAGCAATTCCCATTATATTTTTCATGTGTCCAAAATAAAGCGTATCATAGTTATTAGCATGAACATATCCAATAACCTTTCCACTTTCTTCTGCAACAAAAATGCGATCACATGACGACTGACATAAAGCCATTATTTTCTTAGCTGTAAGTTCTATAGGATAGTCATAACCCATTTCTTCTTTATTTAATTGATAAATATCTTCAACATCATCAATTTGACACTGTCTTATATAACAACTCATATCACTTTTCCCCTTATCTATTATCTTTTCTTGATAGGATGTCTAATCATTGTTTTTAATTTTTCAACCTTTGCTTTTCTAGGATCACTTAAATAAATTTCATGATGAAATCTATGATCATGAATATCCAGCTCATAACCCATACTTTCCATATATTCATGCATCAGTGATACAGTTTGAGGTTCATTATCATAGCTGCCAATATGCATACACTGCACACACAACCCTTCATCATAGGTTAAAAATTCCACCCTTGAAAAATCTTGTTTCTTTTTTTGCGTTGCTGTATGAATAGCCCAATCAAAATCTTCCTTTTTGACAAAATCTGGTAATCGAATCAAAGAGATAAATTGCAGATCATCTTTTCTTTGATAATCCATTTCTTTGACTCCTTCCTGCCACCAGAAACCTTCCAATGGTGGAACAACATATTGAAAAAAGCCATCTATCTGATACGAACTTTTATAACTCATTTTAATTGCATAAGCTATATTATATAAAAGACTAATGGTTTGTTGATAATCTCCATTTTTATCATTAGGATTTCCTTTCCCTTTGACTGCCAGATAATTCATTGGAGGTATTGTTATAATATTGGGTTTCTTTTTAGGCATATAAAATTCCTTATATTCTTTTTTATAATCAAAAGTCATCATTTCACTTCCTTTACTTACAAATCCTATTTTACCATGAATATTTTTTATAGAAAATAACATAAATATTTCTTCATTCTTACATCTTTTATCAGTCTATATCAAATAAGCTCAATTGAACATTTTTCGTTTTATCTTCAAATTTCTTTAAATACTCAAATATCTGTTTATTATCATGTATAATGCCATGTTCCTCACACATCTGATGAAAAATCTCCATTAACTGATGATTCTTTAAACTATAAAGTTGATATTGATTTCCATAAGTTCGTATATATTTTTCTTTCATATGAGGAAACAAATGATCTAACTGATTGTAAAAATATTCTCTATTACCTTCACGAAGTGTTAACCCCATCCCAAAGCAGATAACACCATAAACCTTGGCTTCAATACAATCATTTAAAATACTTATAATATTTTCTTTCGTATCATTAATAAATGGAAGAATTGGGCAAAGCCAGACAACCGTTGGAATATCTGCATCACGAAGTTGCTTTAAGACTTCCACTCTTTCACGAGTTGTACTGACGTTTGGTTCAATCATTTGACATAAATCTTCATCATAAGTTGTTAATGTCATTTGTACAACACATTTTGTTTTATCATTAATCGCTTTTAATAAATCTAAATCTCTTAATACACGATTAGATTTTGTGATGAAAGTAAAACCAAAACCATACTTATACGCTAATGATAATGCCTTTCGCATATAACCTATTTCATTTTCAAGAGGAATATAGGGATCTGTCATAGAACCTGTACTCAACATACACTTTGATCGTTTTCTTTTTAGAGTCTGTTCCAGCAATTCAATAGCATTTTCTTTAATTTCAATATCCTCAAAATCATGTTCCATATGATAACAATGACTTCTTGAGTCACAATATATACAGCCATGAGTACATCCTCGATATAAGTTCATTCCATTTGACGAAGATAAAATCCCTTTTACTTTTTTATAATGCATAAATATTTTCCTTTCATATATTGTTTTTGAAAATTCATCACATTTTTTAACATTATCCTTGATGTCAAATATTTATCTAAAAAATATAGTTTTTTCATAATGAATCTATTGAAATTATATCAAATAACCAGTCATAACGTATATTTATATTTTGACATTTATGAAATCTTAGTTTTTTAAAGAATAATAATCAATGATTCAATCATCTGTAGAAACATTTGTATAATAATAAACATCTAAAACTTAGATATATTTATTTTTTCATTAACTATCGCACTAAACCGAGAGAATTAAGCTGATTATTTCACTCATAAGAACTTAAATTCCACTCATTCTACTTTCCGTTTCTATACTTACACTTTGAAATGTTTTATAATTCAGTTAGGAGGAGGTTTTAGATATGGATATAAAAAAAGTAGAAAAATTTATTGCATCTTGTAGAAAAGAAAAAAACATGACTCAAAAAGAATTGGCTGAATTAATTGGTGTTACAGATAAATCAATATCCAAATGGGAAAGAGCATCAATTTACCAGATAGCTCATTGATTATTCCTTTATGCCAATGCTTAGATATAGAAATACAAGAATTATTGTTGGGAGAATATTGTGAGAAAAAAGATTTATTGAATGAATCTAATGAATTAATTATTGATTTAATGAAAGATAAAATCACTGATCAGGAAGCTTTTATGACATATAAATTTATTCTCTTTTTTATCGTGATTCTACCATTGTTCTTCATTGTTATAGTTAGTCTATTCCCATATTTAGAAGGATTTATATCTTTTGGTGTTATTTGGGCACCATTTACTCTTATCTTTGGTTTGATTAAAATGATTGAAGGAATTATAAAACATAAAAGTTATTTTGGATACTTTGTTATAACATCAATGAGTTTATTTACAATTATCATCTACTTCCAAACACTTGCACTGCTTTAAAAATTCTATTTCATGAAAATATAGATAATAATAAACCCATATATATCCAATAACTAAAAAATCAAATGAATGAGCCAAAAAATATTTGGCATATGATTTTATACAAATATTCAAGAAATTAAATCTCAATGACAGCATAAAATCATTCTTATGGATTACTGAATTTCAATACAGACCATAAAAGTAATAGTCATTTTCAAATGATAACCACGTTTAAAAGTATGGAAGCTCTCTTATTGTTATACTATTTTTAAGGTTCCATTTTATGAATACGTGGTTTTTATATACCCATTTTTTTATTATGTTAGCTATTTTCTACCATTTTTTATAAATTCTATTATTTCATTTTCTGTGTCAAATTGATCATAATCTCCTATATGCTTATTTTGATAATGATATACAATTCCCTTTTTACAATTTTCTTCCAAATGCTTTTTTAAATCTTCTTCTCCATATCTTTGAATATATTGACAAAATGTTCTTATCCTTAGTTTATGTAAAATACTATCTTCACACGGAAAATCTGGACATTCAAAACAATACTTATAATTTTTAGATGTACAGCATTGATAGTTTTTACAAGCTTCCTTTTCAGGACAGCCTCCCTTTTTGCAGCCAATACAATGTGGATTATCCTGACAATAATCACAAGCTAATCCACAATAGCCAAATCCTTTAGAACTCATAAGAATCACTTCCATTTCATTTATAAAAATATCATAACACATTTTTAAATATCTTGTTCATTGTCACACAAATGAAAAGAGTATTAATTTTTATAGAAAAAAATCTTGACAGTATTGCTAGCATATAGTTTTAAGTAAAATTGGAAAGGAAGAAAAAACTATGACAACACATGAAGTCGAAGAAATGTTAGGTATTACAAAACAATCATTAATCTATTATGAAAAAGAAAGTCTTATTCATCCAAAAAGAAATGAAAATAATTATAGAAATTACATGCAAAAAGATATTAATATTTTAAAAACAATTTTATTATTACGTTCTATGGAAGTATCCATAGATGATATTAAACTTATTTTCAACAACAAACTCTCTATAAGAGAAGCACTAGAATCAAAAAAAAGAATTTATTTCTAACTCTAAAAAGAAGTTAGAAGACATAGACAAAAAAATAAATGATTATATTAAAAGAAGAAGAGTGAAAGTGTCATTTGATAATCAAACTCTTGATCAATGGAAAGGTTATGATACTCTCTATCTTAATGATGATCATATAAAATATAATGAAGTGATTGTCCCTTTATCTCAAATACAACAAATAAACATTTCCATGTATAGTTCTATGTCAGTAGGTCATGCAGGTGTTGGCGCATATGGAATAGGCGGAGTTTTCTTTCAGTATTTTATTGATTTAGATATTGTGACATTAAATGATACATATTCATATTCTATTTTAAATAATAAACTTGTCGTTGATATGTTTGATTATATTCTAAAAAATAACATTACAGTCTATGATCCACTTCACCTTATTGAACTTTATCATGAAAAACATGATCCTGTTGCTTTAAATAATTATATTAATAATCATTTTAAAGATTGGGCAAAAAAATATCATTTAGATAATCCTAGAGATAACTTTGCATATTACAGTGAAGTCTATCAAAATAAAGAAAAAAATGAGAAAAAAGATATCTTTGGTTTAAAGATATTAAAAAAGGCATTAAAAAAGAAATACTAAATAGAAAACAATCACCTTTATATGAGTGATTGTTTTTTTATCAAAGTCATTTTATTTATAAATAATGATTTACAACTTTGTTAAGAGACCCAAAAAATATGAGGATGTTTTTATTTTTGATTTCATATATCAAGACTTTTATTCTAACGAGATATGTCTTTTTGTCTTTTCTTCAGGATGAATATTATTTCTTCTTTTCCCTACCATATCTAAAACTTTCAATCTAAAGACTGTTGTCGCTTTCATAAGATTTGTATTAAATTGAAATTCTTCATTATGATAATGTTTCATTAATATTTTTAATGCTTCAAATTTATCCTCATCTTCTACAAATTCAATTTCTCCATGACCAATTACACTTGCATATCCCATTGTACATGACATTCTTTCATCATAAAGAATAATATTATGTTCACAATCCATTTCAAAAGTAGCCTTATTGTTTTGTTTAATCAAGTCTAATTTTTTTCCTTGATTAGCACAATGAAAATACAAATACAATTGATCATCTTCTTTATCTACACCAAAATTCAATGGGACGATATAAGGATAATCTTCATCAAATAATGCCAAACGACACACATCACACTTATTGATAATATTCATGATTTCATTAAAATCTGTTATTTCTCGATCTTTTCTTCTCATAATACTTCTCCATTTGACTTAATAACTTCTTTACAGCGATAATAAAACTCAATTTCTACATAATCTAAATAATAGTTTCTCAGGATACACTCTATGCTTTAACCATCATTACATCAGCAATACTTAACCCTTTTGACGTTTCCACAATAACATATTTAAACTGATATGCATCTAAGGTCCCACCCCATAAAAATTCTTTCTTAAAACCATGTATAATTTCTCCTTTTCATAAAACTGTTGACATATTTATCATACATTGTTTTTATAATTATACAATACACAGAAATGATTATGGAATATTGCTACAAAATTGATAATCAAATCCTTTTAAAAATGTTACATTGTAACAAAAAAAGCAGTCAGAGCTGCTTATAATCTGTTTGATTACACCTTCTTATCAAATAGCGACCCATAAAGCTGATCCACTTCTTTAGCCTGTTGTAAATTGTCTGAAATGATAATACTGTATATCAGATCAAAAATATACTTTAAAGAAATATAAAAGACCATATCCTTTAAGCTTTCAAATTCATCATGAACCATACCATGTAACAAAATAGCCTGTTTTTTTGAAAGAGGATTTTCTTTATGACTTGTAATGATAATAAAAGGAATTTTTCTTTTGATCAAAATATCAGCAATATTTAAAAGATGTTCATTTTTGCCATTTTTACTTATCATAAAGACTGTATGATGAGAATCCACATTCAAACTCAGCCATAACTGTTTATCCCTATTTTGGTAAACCGTTGTTATTTTTCCTGTACTCAACAATAAATGACTAGCATATTCACCAATGCAGGCATTTGTATCATTAGCAATAATATCAATATATTGATTCTGCGAAATATGGAACATAACTTCTTTTAAAGTATCTACTGAAAGCATATGCTTTGTCTGATTCATAATACCCACTTCAATTTCAGACAATTTCTCCTTAATTGAAAATAAGCTTTCATGAGATAAAATTTCCATATCTTTCAAGTAATATTGATTTAAAAAAGAATGAATATGAATTTTAAAATCATTATAACTTACAAAACCAAGTTTTTTTACGAATCTTACAACAGCTGTTGCACTGGTGTATGTATTTTTAGCAAGTTGATGCGTAGACAGATGAATCACTTCATCACTATGATCAATAATATATTGAGCTAAATATAAATCATTATCATTCAATTTATAATCTTGTGCTATTTTTTCTAAAATCAGACTCATAAAGCATCACTTTCCTCTTCTATTTTCAATTTATTGTTTATAAAACTCATGTTTATGATACATTGATTATTTCATGAAAATAACTATTTCTATATTTTATAAAAATATTATACCATACTTTTTAATTTCTCGTTTATTTCCTGTTAAAGTAAATACTTCTATTTGAGAAATTTGAGAAATGATATTGCAAGTCAATTAAAAAACATGAAATCTCTATAAATAATAACAAAATTATCAAATATTTTTTAACATTAATCATATATAGATTTCATTGAATAAAAAGCCACCCAATTACTATTTATCGCAATGAGATGACTTCTGTCGTAAATAATATATTTGAATAAGAAAAAAGAGCGATCAATCGCTCTAACTTACTGATGGCAGGGGCGGCAGGAATCGAACCCGCGTCCACGGTTTTGGAGACCGATGCTCTACCATTGAACCACGCCCCTATATGGTGACCTGTACGGGATTCGAACCCGTGAATGCATGCGTGAAAGGCATGTGAGTTAACCGTTTCTCCAACAGGCCAATTGATTTTGCTTTGTAATAATAACATATAAAATATAGAAAAGCAATAGAAAAAATAAAGAAATAGTGATATTATAGATAAGTATTGGAGGAAATAAAATGTTTGGTTTTGGAAAAAAAGTAGAAATTAAGAAAATAGATATTAATGAAGGATTTCGTCAATATGAAAAAAATCCTGATAAAATCACAATTATATGTTTAGATGAATTAAAAGACTATGATGAATTACATATTGCTGATGCAGAATGTTTTCCTTTTCGTTTATTAGATAGATTTGAAGAATCATATCCTAATAAAAACATGAAATATTATTTATATGCCATTAACAAGGCACTCAGTGAAAAAGCCTGTAAAAAACTATTAAAGAAAGATTATGATGTTTATGATCTAGGAAGTTTTTTAAATTATAGAGAAAGAGAAGAAGGATTTCAAGCGACAAGAAAAAATCGTAGAAGAAAAAGATAATAATGAAAATTCTTTATAAAAATATACTCATTCGTGATGCAAAAGAAAATGATGCAACAATTCTTACAAAATGGTGGAATGACGGAAAAATAATGGCTCATGCTGGATTCCCAGAAGGTATCAATACGACCGTTCAAAAAGTTAAGCACCAACTCCAAGAAGAAATAAAAAATCATAAGCATCGTCTTATTATCGAATATAAAGATTGCCCCATTGGGGAGGTGTGCTTTTTTCCTTGTCATGACGCAGTTGAAATTGGTATTAAAATATGTGAAATAAATATGCAAAATCAAGGTTTAGGTCATACCATACTCACATTATTCATTCATGAACTCTTTCAAAAAGGTGTACCCAAAATAGTTTTAAGTACAGATTTGAATAATCTTCGTGCGCAACATGTTTATGAAAAAATAGGTTTTCAAAAATATGATATTCAATATAATTATTGGAAAGATCCTCAAGGAGAAATGCATTCAGCTATTTTTTATGAACTGTTACCTCAAAATTTTATTCATCAACGAAAATAATTTTCAAAAAATAAGAGAACAGCTAAATCGCTATTCTCTTATTTTCATTTATTCATAAAAAAAGCCCTTGAAATAAGGGGCAGTTTTTATAACACTTTTTGTCCGTTGTAAGTTCCGCAATGTTTGCATACTCTATGAGATAATTTATATTCTCCACATTCTGGGCAAACAACGACACTTGGTACTGTTAACTTGTCATGTGTTCTTCTTTTGTTTCTTCTTGTTTTTGAAACTCTTCTTTGTGGTACTGCCATAGGTACACCTCCTTATTCCTTATCCTTAAAATAATCTTTAAGCTTCGCTAAACGAGGATCAATATAATCCTCATCATGTTTTTCATCCTCTTCACTTAATACTTTCCAGCCATGACCTTGAGTCTTTAAAGAAGCACCTTCCTTAACAACTCTCATTGGAACTTCCAGCATAATCTCCTGGAAAATGACAGGTGTTAAATCAACAATGTTTTTCTTAACTTCTATAACCTCTTCATCATCTTGTGGTTTATAAAAAGCAAAAATAACATTTGATTCAATATGGAAAGGATAATCCACATCTTCCAATGATATGGCACATGGTAAAATCATTTCTCCATCTATTTGGAAATCAACGTATAATTGATGATTTTTTGTGTCTAAACGTCCCTGTCCTTGAACATGAACATCCTTTAAACCATTAATTTGGGATAAATTATGGAACATTTCTGATGGAAAACTTAATTTTTCATCGAAATGAAAACAACCATCTTTTTGTTTAATAATCCATTGTAAATTCCATTTCAAAAAAATCACCCTTTACATCGCATAGCCCATTATATATAAAAGTAAGAAATATGTCAATCTAAATTTAAATATTTCATTGAATATTTCCACTCTTTTCAAGTAAAACTATGTTTATTTCCTAAACTATGTTAAACTATCCCTTGGAGGTGAAAGCCATGAGAATATTAGGATTAATTGTTGAATATAATCCTTTTCATAATGGACACATTTATCATATCCAAAAAGCAAAGTCTCTGGCACAATTTGATTATACAATTGCGATTATGTCGTCATCATTTGTACAAAGAGGTGAACCAGCTATTATTGATAAATGGAAACGCAGTCAGTTAGCAATCGAATTTGGTGTAGATTTAGTGATTGAATTACCTTTTGTTTATACTTGTCAGAGTGCTGACTATTTTGCAAAAGGAGCTATAGATTTATTAGCAGCTATAGGGGTCACTGATATATGTTTTGGTAGTGAAGATGGTCGTATTTCAACTTTTGTTGATATTGCTCAAGCCATTTTTCAACATCAAGATATCTATAATGAATATGTTCAAAAAGCTATGAAAAAAGGATTACGCTATGCTGATGCCTGCAATCAGGCACTTCAATACATTATGAATAAAGAAATTAAAACACCCAATGATTTATTAGGACTCAGTTATGTCAAAGAAATTATTTTCCATCAATATCCTATAACTTCTCATTGTTTTCCAAGAACAAATGCTTATCATGGATTAAATCTTCAAACCATTGCCAGTGCATCAGCTATCAGAAATGCTATAAGAAATAAGCAAGATTTTTCTCATTCCCTACCTCATGCCGATCTTTATCATCATTGTGATCTTTTTCAACTTGAAGATTTTTTTCCATATTTACAATATCAAATTTGTACATCCAGTTTACAGGAACTAAAAAGCTATCATATGGTCGATGAAGGTTTAGAAAATTTATTATATAAACATATCCAATCTTGTTCATCAATGGAAGAATTCATCAATCAGTTATCCTCTAAACGTTATACACGTCCACGTATTTCGCGTATGCTTATTCATATTTTAATGAAGAACACAAAAAATGATATTCATAATGCCATGCATGTCGATTATTTAAGAGTCTTAGCTATGAATCAAAAGGGAAGACAATATTTATCTACTATTAAAAAAACATGTCCTTATTCTTTAATTACCAACCTGCCAAAATATCATCACCCTGCTTTAGAAATAGAACTGAAAGCAACACGTTTACTTTCACTTTTATCTTCTCACCCACAAGCACTTATTCAAGAAGAATTTTCACATATTCCATTGATTCAATCATGAGGTTTATGATATAACAATTATCTGTGGGGTGAAAAAATGAACGATTTAGACATTTTACAACAAATCAATAAAATTGGACAATTGTTATTAAAACATGGTGCAGAAATATACCGTGTAGAAGAATCTTTAAAAAGAATGTGTGAAGGATTTGGCTTTACTGATATTGAAGTTTTCGCAATCCCATCATATTTTACTTTATCATTAACTTTGCATGATGGAACACCCTATCAATCATCCAGGCGATCACGTAGTAATCATACTCATCTGGATCATTTATATGAACTCAATTGCTTAGTCAGACAAATCAGTAATCAAGAATTATCTCTAGATGAAATCAAAAATCAAATTGAGATAATTGAATCCGAAAGATTGAATTATCGTCTCATACTTATTGGTTATATTGTATCCGCAGCCATGTTCTGTGCATTTTTTGGTGGACATATCAATGAAATGATTGTTTCTGCTTTTATTGGGTTTATTTTATACTACTTTATATATCTTTTAGAAAAGCTTGATGTTAATGGAATTGTTCGTACAATTCTAGCAAGTATGGTTTTAGCCAGTATTGCTATTATTGCACAAAAAATAAATTTCATTACTAATCAGCAAGCAGTGATTACAGGAACTTTAATGATTCTTGTTCCTGGTATTGCTATTACAAATAGTCTAAGGGATATTATTGGCGGTGACTTTGTTTCTGGATTATCTCGTATGATTGAAGCTATTTTAATAGCTGCCAGCATTGCTATTGGTGTAGGGATTATGATGATGATTTTACAAGGAGTTTAAAATGGAAGGGTTTATACAGTGTTTATCAGCTTTTATAGGCTGCTTTGGTTTTACTTTTATATTTAGAATACAGAAAAATATTCGATTTTCTTTAACAGGATCTCTTATTGGTGCGCTAGGATGGTTTATTTATTTAGCAACTGCTTCACTCAACAATATTTTCCTACAAAGTTTTATTGCAATGCTTTGCGTATCATTGCTTGCTGAATGTTTTGCTAGGTTTTTCAAAGCCCCTGCTACCATTTTTATTGTTATCGGTTGCTTTCCATTAGTTCCTGGTAGTGGTATTTACTATACAATGCTGTATGCTGTACAAGGGATGAATGACCTTTTTATGAAAAGCTTTTTATCCACTTTAGGAACCAGTCTTTCACTAGCTTTAGCTATTTTAATTTCCTCTACAGCATTTCAAGTTTATAAAAGAATCAAAACAAAGAATTTTATTGATATGGGATAAATAAAAGAAGTTATAATGCTAAGATGATGAGCATCTATGTATTATGACTTTTTATTTTATACACATTCATAAAATCATATCATTATATAATAAATAAAAAAGGAGATGAACAAAATCATCTCCATTTATAATCAATCATGGTAGTTTGAAAACCTTTAACTTCTAAAGTAAGCCTTCATCAGTTCGTTTTCAATCCGTTCTTCAAATAACAGTATAAACCGCATAAAGAGAACTCAAAGTATTGCATTTAAACTCTTAAATGTGCTCCATATTCTTTAGAAACAACATTTAAAATTTGTTCCATAGTGGCATTAATTGTTGCATCATCCAATGTTTTTGAAGCATCCTGGAATGTTAACGCAATAGCAACAGACTTTTTACCACTTTCAATACGTTCCCCTTCATAAATATCAAAAATCTTTGTATCAACAATGAAACGTTGACCAGCTTTACAAATAGAGCGTACAACATCATGAACAGGAATATCTTGATCCATAACCAAAGCAATATCTCTTGTTACTGAAGGATATTGTGGAATATCTGTAAATTTAATTGCTGGTTTCTTTAAATTTAATAAAACAGATAGATTTAATTCTGCAACATAAACATCTTTGACATCGTATTTTTTCGCAAGGCGAGGATGAATTTCACCAATGACACCAACAATGTCATTACCCATCATTAAATATCCACTTCTTCCAGGATGGAAATTTTGATTATCTTCTTCAACACGTTTCAATGTATAACGTGATTCTTTAATTCCTAATTTCTTTAAAATTGTTTCCACAAATCCCTTAACTAAATAGAAATCAGCTTTTTGTTGAATTTGTTGCCATGTCACATCATGATACATACCTGTGCATGCAATAGCTAAATTTTGAATTTCATGACCTTGAGAATAAGTATTAGAAATTTCATAAATCATAACATCTTTTTGAGAATGAGCTGTATTATAATTGATTGCCTGTAATAAAGATGGAATTAATGATTTTCTTGTTACACTTCTTTCTTCACCGATTGGCAACATTAAAGCAATATGATCATCTTTATGGAAAAGATTAAAATCATCCACCATAGATGGTGAAGTCAACGTATATGTTATAACTTCATGTAATCCTAAATCTGTTAATAAATGTCTTATTGCTTTTGTATGACTTTGAACAGGTGTTAAAGCCCCTTTTGTCATTTCCATTAATGGTAATGTAGATGGAATATGATCATAACCATACATTCTTGCAATTTCTTCAATGACATCCGCATCCATTGACATATCATTACGATATGATGGAACATGAACAGTAAATGTTTCATTATCTAATGTATATGTAAAATGTAATCTTGTTAATATATCTTCAATATCTTCAGTTGAAATTGTTGTTCCTAGTAATCCATTGACACGTGATGTTGTCAATGTAATCACTTTTTCTGTCATTTCATAATCAGTCATGACTGTTTGATAAATTTCTTTAGCATCAGCCAATTCTTCAAGTAAAGCAGCACAACGATTTAGAACACGAGGTGTATTTGCTGTATCAATAGCTCCTTTGATATAGTGTTGTGAAGCATCTGTTAATAAATTTAAACGACGTGCTGTATTTCTTAATGTAGCTCCATGGAATGTTGCAGCTTCAATGACAATATTCACTGTATTTTCATCAATCTTTGTGTCATCTCCACCCATAACACCAGCAACACATCCAATTCCCTGATCAGTAGAAACAATAATATCTTCAGGTAAGATTTCATATTCTTTACCATCTAATAATGTTGCTTTTTGATGGAATCCAGTCTTAATAACAAAACGTTTTTCTTTTAACTTATCATAATCATACATATGAATAGGTTGTCCTGTTTCTAACATCACAAAGTTAGAAATATCTACAATATTATTAATTGGCTTAATACCACTTGCCATTAAAAATGTTCTTAACCATTCAGGTGACTCCTTTGTTGTCACCCCTTTGACTAATTTAGCCCCAAAACATGGACATAAATCTGTTTGTACATCAATTTCAATATCGCTTTCTAATTCATTTAAAGTTTTCATTTCTGGAACATGAACATCTCTTTTTAACAATGCTCCGACTTCATAAGCCAAAGCAATCATTGCCATACAATCAGCACGATTTGGTGTTAAACCAATATCTAAAACAGTATCATCATACCCCATATATTTTAAAGCCTCTTCACCCACTGGAGCATCAGCATCTAAAACATGGATTCCTGCTTTATCTTGTTCACGTAATAATCTTTGATCAATTCCAAGTTCAGCAATAGAACAAATCATACCATTTGATTCTATACCACGTATTTTGGCTTCTTTAATTTTAAACCCATCACCTAAATCACATCCTGGTAATGCTACAATCACTTTTTGCCCAGCAGCAACATTAGGAGCTCCACAAACAATCTGTTGAGTGACTCCATTTCCTACTTCTACTTGACAAATATTTAAATGGTCACTATCAGGATGAGGAACCTTTTCTTTTACATATCCAACAACAAGTTTATCACCTCTTGCAAAGACATGCATTCCTTCAACTTCATGACCTATAGATGTCAATTGATCAGCAATTTCCTGAGCTGAAAAATCATCAACTTTTACATATTGATTTAATAATTTTAAACTTGCTTCCATATGTCTAATCCTTTCTTACAAATTGATTTAAGAATCTTAAATCACCACTATAAAAATCTCTAATATTATCAATACCATATTTCAACATAGCCACACGTTCTAAGCCAATACCAAATGCAAATCCCTGATAAACCTGGCTATCAAATCCACACATTTCTAAAACTTTAGGATTCACCATACCAGCACCTAAAATTTCAATCCAACCTGTATTTTTACACATTGAACATCCTTTTCCATTACAGTTATAGCATGAAATATCAACTTCAACACTTGGTTCTGTAAATGGGAAATATGAAGGTCTTAAACGAATTTCACGTTTTTCACCAAACATCTTTTTCGCAAATAATTCCAATGTTCCTTTTAAATCAGCCATAGTAATATTTTTATCAATAACCAATCCTTCACATTGACTGAACTGATGCGAATGTGTTGCATCATCATCATCACGGCGATATGTTTTTCCTGGACAAATAACTTTGATTGGTCCTCTTCCATTAGCCGCTAACATAACATGTGCCTGAACTGGTGATGTATGTGTTCTTAATAAAGTATTTTCATCAATATAGAAAGTATCTTGCATATCTCTTGCAGGATGATCCTTTGGTAAATTCATAAGCTCAAAATTAAAATGATCGCTTTCAACTTCAGGACCTTCTGCGATACTATATCCCATTCCAATAAATAAATCTTCTAATTCTTCTCTAATCATTGTTAAAGGATGAATTGTTCCAAGTGGCAATTGACTACCAGGTAAACTAATATCAATTTTTTCATTTTGAATTTTCTTAAGCATTTCAGCTTCTTCTAATACTTTTCTCTTTTCCTCAATAGCTTGTGTTATCTCTTGTTTAACTTTATTTGATACTTGTCCAAAAGACGCACGTTGTTCTTTAGACATATCTTTCATTGACTTCATTGCAGATTGCATTGGACCTTTTTTCCCTAGATAGAAAACCCTTAAATCATTTAAATCTTTTAATGATGAACAATCATGAATCTTCAATAAAGCTTCTTCTTTAATCTTTAATAATTCGTCCATAATATCCTCCTTCAAATAAAAAAATCGTTCCACATAGGAACGATTGTATCGCGGTACCATCCTAATTCATAACAAATGTTATGCACCTTTACTGCAATAACGCTGCTTCGCGGCGATGATTAGTCGCACTCCAAGGTGAATTCAATAAATGCATTGTAAGAAAACTTTCAGCCACCGTTTTCCTCTCTGATACAAATTCTTTATCTACTTGTCCTCTTCATCGTATTAACGCTACTATTATAACTAACTTTTTATATAAAAACAAGTTTTTCTTTACTCTTTTAATGCCTGAACAGTGTTCATTTTTAAAATATACAACAATGGTGGTAACTGACTTATCAAAACAAGTAAGTCACTAACAATAAAAACAAAAGCAATAATATTTATATCTACCTGTATAGAAAACAATTCACTTTCAAACATATTCTGTAAAAAGATATTCATCATATGAATCAATTGATAATACAAAATCATGCATATAGACTGTGTTAATATAAGAATTTGGAAAGACTCATAAAGCACAATTTTAATAATATCTAAAGAACTGGCTCCAAAACATTTCATGATAGCTAAATCTTTTTTCTTTTGTATCACATTTAAAAACATAACTTCACCAATCAAAAATAAAGAAGATAAAATAGCCAAAAGAGAAAAAAACAGCAAGATGATATTCGCTTGATTTAAAACTTGTGATACATTTTGAGTTGTCGATTCTCCTATCGCTAAAAATTCATAATCTGGAAATTGTTTTTTCAACTGTTTCATAACATGATCTCTATGATAGTCAGGATGTACATAAACAATTCCTAAATGTGATGACACCTGTTCAAGCTCATATTGATAAATATCTTTCAATAAATAAATGTAAGCATGATCCATCTGATAGAGTGTATCTAGAGCGGTGGTTTGATTCGTAATACCAACAATTTTATAACAAATACCTTTCACTTCCCAATCATGTTGATACCAGGCATAAACATTCTGCCCAATCAAAGAAGCGACATCCTGCTGTCCACAAAGATGTCTAGCTGTTGAAAGAGATAATAAAATTTCATGATGTGCCTGTGGATAATTTCCGTATTTTAATGACAGATATGTATAAGGAGAAGTATCATCTCCAATAAATAAAGTCTGAGATTGTTCATATCTTTCAGATTGAAAACCAATTCCTAAACATTCATAATCATCTAAAAACATCTCACTTTTCATAATTCCAGGTTGATTTTTTATCTGATTTAATAAATCTAAAGACAGAGATTGCTGATAACGTGATTGAAAACTGATTCCTGATGCAGGAACAAGTGAGTAAATATATTGATGAAACTGCCCTTCAAGATGACGAGTGAGTGTTAATGCTAAAACAATGCTTAATAATGATAATAGTAAACCTATCATCAATTGAAATGAACGTGCCTTATGTGAACATAATGATGCAAACGCAAGGCGCATATGGCATAAGAAATACTTCTTTTGCACAGTTGGAAAACGTTCAATTTTTTCTGTTTCATGAAAGCATATATGCTCAATAATCTGTCCGTCCTGCATTTTATAAACTTCATCACTATATTGGCTTACCAGCTTTTCATCATGAGATACCAAAATAACTAAACGATGTTGAGATTCTTCTTTTAATAATTCCATAACAGCTTGTGCATATTGGGGATCAAGTGATCCGGTAGGTTCATCACATAAAAGAATATCACTACGGTGATAGTGACTTCTTAAATATGCCAGACGCTGTCTTTGTCCAAGTGAAAGTGAATGCAAAGACTGATTTTTTAATGTTTCTAAAGCTAGTGATAATGATGCTTTTTCCTGTTTATGAAAAAAACGTGGTAAACTTATATTTTGTTTTATAGATAGCCACATAATCAGATGAAACTGTTGAAAGATAAAACTGACATGATGTCGTCGATAACGTGTCAAATGATGCTTAACACTCTTGTTTTTCCATAAAATATCACCTTGAAAATCAGTATCAATGCCTCCTAGAATATGTAATAAGGTTGTTTTTCCACAACCGCTAGGACCCACAATCGCAACAATGCCTGAAGTTGGAAAACACATACATATGTCATCCAAAACTTTTTGATAGTGATATCTTTTTGAAATATGTTGAACTTCAAGCATATTATTCCTCCCTTAAAACATCAATCTTCGTCATTTTCATCATTTTTCTAACAGGATGCAAAACAGATAAAACACTCATCACAAGATAAATCATAAAAATAATCACATATAAATCATAACGTGAATAAAAGATAGGCTTTAACAACAATGAAAAAGAAACATATTGCGAAATATTCACAACATGATTGATATATTCATATATAACCATCGCCAGCAAACAACCTCCACCAGCAATCATCAACCCCAATTGCATCGCCTCAAAAAGAGATAATATAAACAGTCTGAAAGATGAAATACCTAGTGATAATAAATATGCAATATCATGTTTTCTTTCAAAATAAATAATGGATTCTACGATTCCAATTAATATCAGTGATATCAACAAACTCATTCCAATGAAAATCATTGCTACAATTTGTGCTAAAGACAATAAAGATTGATAACTTGATACTCTTTCTTGAATGTCACTATAAACAATATAATCTTTAGATAATGCTTGATATAAACTTTCATTTTTATTGAATTGACTTTCTACAATCAATTCACGATTATTCATCAACTCTGGCATTTCTTGTTTCAATGTATGATTGAGATAAATTTCATTTTGACTGAAAAAATCTTTTTGAAGAACGCCCACAACTGTTAAAGATATACTTTTTTGTTGATATGTTAAAACAATGGACTGCTGATGATATTTTTGATCAAATGACTGACTGACAACAATTTCATGAGCTTCCTGTGGAAAACGTCCTTTCAATAAACGAACATGTGTGTTTTGCACTGGTAAAAAATATAAGGCAGTATCTTCGATTTCCTGTTGGGACTGCCAAAGCTGACACTGTTCTAATTGATAACCATAATCTATATAAGCAATATCTTCATGAGAAAGCATTGTTTCAAATGGCATCCCATCTTTGTTTTCAACATTGATGATATTTTTTAAAACAGCTTGTTGCTCACTTTGAGACGTTGCTTCAAACGCTCCAAAAATAGCTGTTACAATCAAAAAGAACGCTACAATCACTATCCATTGAAATAAAAAAAGAAACATGAGTTTGTTTCTTTGATAGACTATTTGTCTGATAGGATAAAACCATAAAGTATGATGCTGATGTTTCTTTAAAGATATTTCTTTTGGCTTTTGAGATTGCTTCATATGTCCTTTTAATTGACCATCTTCTAATGTCAATACACTATCGCAATATGTCTGCAATAACAGTGGATCATGCGAAACAATAATAACCAAAGCATCTTGAGAAATCATTTTTAAATATTTCATAACGTCTTGAGCCTGATGATGATATAAAGCCCCAGTCGGTTCATCACATAAAATAATATCGGACTGCTTTAATAATGCCTTCGCAAGAGATGCTCTTTTCATTTGACCACCAGATAATTGCGAAGGATAGCGGGACAACAAATCTTGTATACCAAGTCGTTTCACGACTTTTTGAAGCAATGACGAACTATAATGAAGATGACTGATATGGCAAGGCAAAATGATATTTTCTTTAATGGTTAAAGAAGAAATAAAATCTTTATTTTGCATCATAAAAGACATATGTTCGCATATAAACTTTTCTTTATCTTCAATTTTTTCATGATTAAAAAGAATATCTCCTTCATAATCTTCATCCAATAATCCCATAATATACAAAAGTGTACTTTTTCCACAACCACTTTTTCCTTGAATTCCAATCATTCCTGTGTCTGGAAAACAAATAGAAATATGATTGAGAATTGGGGTTGTTTCATATTGTTTATAAATATTTTTTAACTCTAACATTCTATTCTCCTTTATGTTATAATCTTAGCGGGTGATGCTATGAATCAATTTCCTTATACATTAGATAACAAACGCTATCATACATATAACTACTTTTTAAAAAATAAATATCATCATAAAGTTGCGAAAGTATCTTTAAATGCAGGCTTTACCTGTCCTAACCGAGATGGAACATGCGGGTATGGAGGCTGTATTTTCTGCTCAGATTCTGGCTCAGGCGACTTTGCTGGAAATGTCCAAGATTCTTTACAAAAACAATTCCACGACATTTCTTCGATAATGCGTCAAAAATGGCCTGATTGTCAGTTTATTGCATACTTTCAAGCCAACAGCAATACATATGGTACTGTCGCTCAACTCAAAGAAAGATTTGAACCATTTGTTGATATGAAAGATGTTGTTGGCATTGCGATTGCAACACGTCCTGACTGTTTAGATGATGAAATTTGTGATTATCTATATCAATTATCTCAAAAATGTGATTTATACATAGAGCTTGGTTTACAGACTATCCATGATCAGACGGCCAAACTGATTCATCGTGGACACGACTATCAGACTTTTTTAGAAGGACTTGATCGTTTAAGAAAACGCCACTTAGATGTTTGTGTTCATATCATTAATGGTCTACCTTATGAAACATATGATATGATGTTAGAAACAGCAAAACAGGTTGGTCAATTAGATATCCAAGGACTTAAAATTCACAATCTCTATATGCTGAAAAATACCGCTTTACATCGTTTATATCAAAAACAACCTTTTCCTATGTTAACGCGTGAAGACTATATTTCATTAGTTGTTGACCAATTGCAGTATATCCCTAGTCATGTTGTGATTGAAAGACTGACCGGAGATGCACCATTACAAGATTTAGTCGCACCTTTATGGTCAATCAAAAAAGTAACAATTCTTAATGATATTGATAAATTGATGAAAGAAAAAGATACCCATCAAGGGTATCTTCTAGAAAGCTCTGTATAGAGCTTTTTATTGTGCTTCATGAGTTTCAATAAGTCCATAACCACCATTATGTCTTTTATAAACAACACTGATTTCATTTGTTTCTACATCACGATAAACAAAGAATGAATGTCCAATCAATTCCATTTGCATAATCGCTTCTTCCATATCCATTGGTTTAGGACTGATTGATTTTGTTTTGACAATAACATCTTCTTCCTCATGTTCTAAAGGTTCAATAGAAGCAACATTAAATGCGAGTTTATTATCTTTAGATTTACGACTTAATCTCGTTTTATACTTTCTAATTTGTCCTTCTAATTTGTCGATAACTAAATCAATAGCATTATAAAGATCATTATCAACAACTTCTGCTCTTAATAATACATATTCTGTTGGAATAGTCACTTCAATTTTTTGACCAACTGGATAAGTACGAATCAAAACTTTTGCTTCAACATGATCACTGACAATGAAATACTTATCTAACATGCTGAGCTTTTTATTGATTTTTGTTTCAATCCCTTCAGTTAGTGCAATATTTTTTCCTCTTATACTGACTTTCATAAATATTCCTCCTTCGTTAATCTTATTATACCATTTCTGTCATATAAAAAACACTCATTTCGCTCAAAAATTAAAAAAGCCCCGTTAGGAGCTTATAAATATTTTTTTAAACTTTCTACTCGATCTAATTTTTCCCATGGAAGATCAATATCTCCCCTACCAAAATGACCATAGACTGCTGTTTTTTGATAAATAGGTCTAAGCAATTGTAAAGTATCAATAATACCTTGTGGTGTCAAATCAAATTCATTTTCAATAGCCTGTAAAATAACATCTTTTGATACTTTTTCAGTTCCATAAGTTTCGACAAAGACACTTGTTGGCTCTTTGACCCCAATAGCATAAGACAATTGAATTTCAATACGTTCACAAAGTCCGGCTGCCACAATATTTTTAGCCATATATCTTGCCATATAAGCACCACTACGATCAACTTTAGAAGGATCTTTTCCAGAGAAAGCACCTCCACCATGTCTTGCAGAACCACCATAAGTATCAACAATAATTTTACGACCTGTTAGTCCTGTATCGCCATGAGGACCTCCAATGACAAAACGTCCTGTTGGATTAATCAAAACTTTATAATCTGTATTCATGCCATATTTTTTCACAACATCTTGCATAATGACATTTTGAATATAATCCTTAAAAGCTTTTTCATCAAAATCAGGATCATGTTGAATAGACATTAAAATTGTATCAATACGGGGATGCAAAGCATCTGTATAATCAACTGTCACTTGTGATTTCATATCTGGTCTAGCCCATTGGAATTCACCACTATGGCGTTTTTCAGTTGCATAACGTACCAAGTGATGCGCAATAGAAATTGGTAAAGGCATATATCCTTCTGTTTCATTGGAAGCATAGCCAAACATAATCCCCTGATCGCCTGCTCCTCCAACTTCTTTATTCGTTCCTAAAGCAATATCGCTTGACTGTATGCCTATAACATTTTTAATTTCACAATGATGACCATCAATCCCAATCTCATCACTTGTATATCCGATTTGACATAATACATTTCTGGCAATTTGTTCATAATTAACCTGTGCTTGTGTTGTAATTTCACCACCAATGACCAAAAGATTTGTTGTTGTAAAACATTCACATGCTACACGTGAATATGGATCTTCAGCCAAACAGGCATCCAAAATAGCATCACTGATTTGATCACAGACTTTATCAGAATGTCCTTCTGAAACTGATTCAGACGTAAATAAAATTTTCTTCATTTTTTTCCTCCCACTTTTCAATAAAAAAAGCTTTCAAGAGGAAAGCCTTCTTTCCTCTTATTGTTCAAGTCTAATTGTTCAAGTCTAACTTGCTAGGTAAGGCACCTTCTTTATACAAGGGTTGCCACCACTTCATAGATCCTCATCTCGTGGTTCTTAATAAGAGCTTTTATTATTGATATAATTTTTTTAAATCCTCATGACTTAAAGATGTCATAGCTTCAATTAATTCCATGTCTAATCCTAAGTCATAAAGAATTGATGCAATTTTTAATTGTTCTTGTTTTCTGTTCATTCTTATCACCAATCTTATTTTAACCGTAATAAGTAGACATTATTCTACAAAACAAGACTTTCTAAGTATATAAGAATATTTGTTATAAATCAAGTGATATTATCACATAATATAATTATAATATATTTTTCGTCGTTTTTTTCTCAAATTTTTCTCAATTTTTATTAAATAGCCTGAACTTCTAAAACTCCTGGAACTTCTTCAATTAAAATCTGTTCGACACCATCTTTTAAAGTTGCATCCAACATCATACATCCAGCACAGGCACCATGCATTTGTACATAAACAATTCCATCTTCAAATTTTACAAATTCAATGTCTCCACCATCTCTTTGTAAATAAGGTCTTAATTTATGTATCACTTTTTTAATTTCTGCTTCTTGATCCATGATTTCAGCCTCCTCTATAAATCTTTCTTATTATACCACAATTTTTTAAGAATAAAAGTCCAATGCTTTGATTTCACTTTCCACAAATATGACTTTATGCTATAATGAGTATGATTGGAGGGATGTCAATGGAGCATCGTGTCAAAACTGGTGATATTATTGATGTAACCATTACGGGAATTCAACCTTATGGTGCATTTGCATCTTTACCCGATCAATCTTCTGGTTTAATTCATATCTCTGAAATATCTGATAAATTCGTTAGAAATGTAGAAAATTTTGTACATGTTGGCGAAGTCATTCGTGTAAAAGTGATTGATATTGATCATACAACACATCAAGCCAAGCTTTCTTTAAAAGCTGTTCATATGGCGAAAAGAAAATACAAAAGAGCTTATAAAAACCAGAGAGAAAAGATACAAGAAACACCTTTAGGATTTTATCCATTAAAAGAAAAATTGCCTGAGTGGATAACTCTAGGCGTAATCAAGGAGGAAGAATGATGATTAAAGTTGATTTATCAAAAGCAAAATTAACTGAAAGTATGGACTCATACAAAGAACAAGTTGCTCAAATTCATGATATGATCCATAACAAAACTGGACAAGGAAGTGACTTCTTAGGATGGGTTGACTTACCTGTAAACTATGATAAAGATGAAGTTGAAGCTATTAAAGCAAAAGTTAATGAATTAAAAGATGAAATTGATGTTTTATTAGTATGTGGTATTGGTGGTTCTTATTTAGGTGCAAGAGCTGCCATTGAAGCCTTAAATGGTTTATACCCTACTCATTCTGTGCAAATTATTTATATTGGAAATACATTCTCTTCTAACTACTTATCTCAAGTCAAAGAATATGTAAAAGATAAAGAATTCGCAATTAATGTTATTTCTAAATCTGGAACAACAACTGAAACTTCTATTGCATTTAGAATCTTTAAAGAATTACTAGAATCAACAAAAGGTAAAGAAGTTGCAAGAAAGAGAATTGTTGCAACTACTGATAAAGAAAAAGGAGCATTAAAAACTTTAGCTACTAACGAAGGATATACAACATTTGTTGTCCCTGATGATGTTGGTGGACGTTATTCTGTTTTAACTGCTGTTGGTTTATTCCCTATCGCTATGGCCGGTATTGATATTGATGCTATGATGAAAGGTGCTGCTGATGCAAGAGAAGAATACAGCAATCCTGACTTAGACAAAAACAGTGCTTATCAATATGGTGTTGCAAGACAAATGTTATCAAAACAAGGTTATCCTGCCGAAATGTTTGTGACTTATGAATTACAGTTAGCACAAACTGCTGAATGGTGGAAACAATTATTCGGTGAATCAGAAGGAAAAGAAGGAAAAGGAATCTTACCTACAAGTGCAACTTTCTCAACTGATTTACATTCACTTGGACAATTTATTCAAGAAGGAAGCAAAGTTTTATATGAAACTATTTTAAAAATTGCAAATCCAATTTCTGATTTAGAAATTCCTAGTGATCCTGATAACTTAGATAACTTAAACTATCTTGCAGGAAAAACTGTTGATTATGTTAATAAAAAAGCATGTGAAGGAACAATTGATGCCCATGTCAACACTGGAAATGTTCCTAACATTCAAATTACACTTGATGAATTAACTCCATACTCATTTGGATACATGGTATACTTCTTTGAAAAAGCTTGTGCTTTATCAGTATACTTATTAGGTGTCAATCCATTCAATCAACCAGGTGTTGAAGTTTATAAGAAAAATATGTTTAAATTACTTGGTAAGCCAGGTGTATAGAAGTGAGCGATCACTTCTTTTTTTATTCCTATCATTTCACAATAAAAAATGTTCTCTTTGAAAAGAGAACAAAAATTAATAAATAGATCACACCTTAGTTATTATTTTGATATATGACAGTATACTCATCAGGTTCATCTAAATGATATTGCCTTATCTCTTTAATATGCTTGTCTGAGTTGTCAATTGTGTATTGATATCCTGAAGATTCCCCTGATAATAACGAAAAATATGCTTCAATTCTATAAATACCATCATCTATTTCTTCTAGCTCAGCCTTCTTAAAATAACCTACCGAAGTTCCTGAACTCATCTCTATGACAATATTTTCATTGGAAACTTCGACGTTATTTTGATTTACCGCAACCATATAAGTCGTTTGCTGGTCTATAAAAACAAGAACCACTATAAAAACCAATAGACAAACTATAAAACATATTATTTTTTTTGATTTTAACATTGACCATCCCACCTTTCTTTTCAATTATCATTTTACTTCCAGTTCTATTGGTTTACATCTTAATGACTTTTCTAATATCATTTTATCAAAATATAACAATCATCTCCAGAATTACATAAGATAAAACTTCATTTTACATAAAAACATAACAACAATCAAACAATTAAAATCATTAAGGATACCTTAACATTTATTAATATGACTTTTATACAAATGAAATAATCTATTAGAAAACTATAAATTTAATAGATTAACTTGTTTTTCAATTAAGTCTTTTTACATCCATACTTTTTATAAATAAAAAAGATACCAAACAGAATTGTATAATTTTGCTTGATATCTCATATTTCATAAAAGTTTGTGTTCATTCAATTGGAGCGGGTGATGGGAATCGAACCCACGTAGTCAGCTTGGAAGGCTGAAGTTCTACCATTGAACTACACCCGCAAAAGAATGGTGACCCGCAGGCGACTCGAACGCCTGACCCTCTGATTAAAAGTCAGATGCTCTACCTACTGAGCTAGCGGGTCAAATGGCTGGGATAGCTGGATTCGAACCAGCGCAATGACAGAGTCAAAGTCTGTTGCCTTACCGCTTGGCTATATCCCAACAGAAATGGTGGGGAGGGGCGGATTCGAACCACCGAACCGAAAGGAACTGAGTTACAGTCAGCCGCGTTTAGCCACTTCGCTACCTCCCCGTATATGGTGCCGGCTAAAGGACTTGAACCCTCAACCTACTGATTACAAGTCAGTTGCTCTACCAATTGAGCTAAGCCGGCATAAATGGTGGAGGTTAACGGGCTCGAACCGCTGACCCTCTGCTTGTAAGGCAGATGCTCTCCCAACTGAGCTAAACCTCCAATTTCTAGTGCCCTCTTATAATAGCATACGACTATGAACACGTCAAGAAAAAAATGAAAATAAAAAAGAAACAGAAATTATGTCTCATTTTTCTGTTTTCTTCTATTTCATCATTTTAGCAATATAAAAGGCTATCATATAAGGAAATTTTTCTTCAAAAGTTGCAAGTTCACAATTTAAAAGTGTTTTTATTTTTTCAATACGATAATGAACAGTATTACGATGCGTATATGTTGATCTCGCAATTTTTTGTGGACTTCCATCATATTTCAAATAATAATATAATGTTTTTTCTAATTCACTATTATGTTTTTGATCATATTGAATCAATGTATCTAATAAATGATGATACATATCAGATAATATTTTTTGATCCTGTATAGAAAATAAAATCTGATAAATACCCATATCATCAAAACAAATAATATTTTTTTGAAACATTCTGGCAAATGTTACTGCTGATAAAGCGCGTTGATAACTTAAATTCAATTCTCTGATATCTTTTAATTGTGTACCCATTCCAATATGCAAAGCAGATACTCTCATTCTATTTTTAGCACGATGATACATGGACTCCACTAGTTGATAAAAGACCTTTTGAGATAAATTATTCACAATCAGCACATAATATCCATCATACCAAAAAAAGCTATAGGGACACTCTATTTTTTCAAAATAGAGCTGTAATTGTAAAGATAATCTTCTTCTTTCAATTTCACTATACTGACTGGCATCCTCAATATCTATCAACAAAACCTGAAAATCTCCATCTACATCAAAACTACGCATTAATTCATTCCTATTTTCTTCAATAGTGCGTGGATCACTAAAAATATTTTGAAAATACTGTGTAACCAAATAATCCTCTTTTTGCGAAAACAAACAACGCATACAAAAATCTTTAATCAGGTCAACCATATGAATATGCCATGGTGAAATTAACAGCGGAAAATCATTGTTTTCACAATAATCAAGAACATCTTGAGGAACATCAAAAATATACTTTCCAGTATTAATAATAAGCCCGACACTATGATACTTAACCAAATATTCTACAAGGTTTAAAAGTGCTCCTTCTTTTTGAAATCCTAAACCACTTGTCACAATCAATTCTTTTCCCCACAATTGTTGAATTGTCGTTGTATCTTCAATAAGGTGAACCCAGCTCATAGCATTGGCACACCCTTTTTGTCCACATAATAGTGTAAGCTGATATAATTCTTTGGTTTCATTCAATGCATCTTCTATTGTAAATCCCATCATCTCACCTACTTTCTTTTATTATACTCTTCTTTTGTGCAATATGCACAAAAATCAATCATCATATTTAGATTCTCAGACCCTTTTCTTTTACATAAAAAATCATATAATAAAAGTGTAAAAAATGATCTATTATCAAAGGAGGGTCTTTTCATGAATGTTTCTTATAATTATTTCTTATTAGCTCACAATTATGAAATTTGTCCTTCTTGGATAAAATGTGAGCATTACTTCAACTGTGCTAGTTTTTCAAAATTATTCCCTTTTTCAAAATTTCATCTATTTAACTAGCCAAAAAAAGCAACGTGAGATAACGTTGCTTTTTTATATGAACTTAATTGATTATAAATATTTTGAGTCTGTTTTTCATTTTCTCCACTCACAACAAAAATTTCATTTTCTGTATAAATAATAACATAATGTGAACTATGCGTGTATGCATAAAGATGATAATTCCCAAATTCATCATTATAATATCTACCCGCTTCAACAACTGCATTATTGATACCATTTTTCTTACGACCAATATCAAAATCATCACAATATTCTACTTTTAAAATATCATCATAATCAATTTTTAAAGATGATACAAAAGTTCCTGATAGTTGAACATAGTCATCATTATATTCTATATCAATATCCCCTATAAACATAACACCCATAATAAAAGCTCCCAAAATAACAGTAATCAATACCCCTATTCCTATAGACATTTTCATTTTCTTTTGATTACGCTCTACACTGGCATACTCACTGCCAACAAAAATAATCGCCATTCCAACAATAAAAGTTCCTATCATTATATATAGTCCTATATCTTTTAGCATAAACAAAGAAAACAAGCCACAAGTCATAACAAGAAAACCTAATCCTACAATACGACATAATTTCTTTTCATTATACTTTGCTTTTTCTTTTTCACTAGCAGTGTTATAACCAGCAATCAAAAAACGATCCTTTTCCCATTAATAATAAGATGGATATTATTAAAAATATGATAGATATCACAAGTCCCATTCTATCGCCTCCTAAAAGATACCATGATTATACTTCAATTGAGCATAAAGCATGATTCCAACACCCGCTATTATGCCAATAACTATGAATATTTCACCCAACACAAATAAACGTAATAAACGAGCTAAAAGATTCATCAAACAACCCAAACCACATATCAACATACCTACTCCCATTGTCTTTGAATATGACATCAGATTCTCTTGTTTTATTTTTCTTTTATGATAACTATGAACCAACGAAACATTACCTTTAAAGTGTGCATATGCAAAAACAAAGCATGTGATTGACATTAACAGATAACTTATATTCTCCATCATTTCATATATAACCCCATTAATTCATAATTTTCATTAAAAGTTATTGTGTATGTTACACTACGCTGTTCATATAATGCAACAACTTCTCCCACAACACAAATATCATTGTTTTGTTTAATTTCTGTATATCTCTGACTTGTTATACGTTGATAATCTCCCAAATCTCCTAACGATAAAATTGATTCCTTGAGAAGACTTTCTGACATGGATTCTTTCATTTTTTCATCACAATTTTCAAGTATAGCTTGTATGTCAAGATGTGATATATCTAAAATTGTTTCTTCCATATGCTGTTCAACTGTTTTTTGATCAAATAATCCAGATGTTCCTAATGTCTGATACTCAGGAATAAGAGAACGTACCAATAAATAGACACCTAAAATCAATACAGCGACAACACCCATAATAATGCCAATTATTTTTTTATAAGAACGACGTGTTTTCACACCCATGTTTTCATTAAATTCATGAGCCAATTCTTTTGGTGTCCCCATTCTTTGAATGATTTCTTCAAATGATTCACCATTTTTTAATGCCATTTCAATGTCATTTTCTAAATCCAATTTAATTTTTTTCTTTTGTTGTTGAGAACAATTTAATAATCTGATAACTTTTTTTATATATTTTTCTTTATTCATATTCATTCTCCTCTAATATCTCATTAACAACCATTGAAAAATTCTTCCATAATTGTTTCAATGCTTTGAGCTGTTCTTTCCCTTTATCTGTCAAGCAATAATATTTACGTGATAATTCTTTATTTTGTGGTGGCGTCCATTGACTTTCAACCAATTCATCATCCTCTAAACGATATAAAATAGGATAGAGTGTTCCTTCTTTCATTTCAAACATACCATGACTTTTTTCTTTCATATACATAATCATCTGATAGCCATACATCCTTTCTTGTGAAAGAAGCTGTAAAACCAAAATTTCTAAAATTCCTTTTTTTAATTGTCTTTCATATCTTTCATTCATTCAATCAGCTCTTTTCTATTTAGTATTACTAAATATATTTTAATACATAATTAACTATCATACAATATAAAGTTAATATAAAAGTCATAGAAAATGTTCATACTATACACAGGTGATAAAAATGGTAAAAAAATTTACATTTGATGATGAAGATGATGACTTTGCATACGATAATGATTTAAAAGAGCAAAACAATGATTATCATGATGATCTTAATAGTGATCTTCATAATGATTTTGATGAACATCTTCATGACACTTCTCATGAAGATCCAAAAGAAACTGAATATATCAACTCTCATTCAACACAAAATAAACCTGTTTCTAAAAAACAAAAACCAAGAGCCAAAGTTAAGAAAAAAACAAAAAAGAAAACTAAACATCATACAAAAGTCATTAAAGAAAAAAAGAAACATTCGTTTCTTTCAAAATTCTTTTTATTCCTATTTATTATCGTTATTATAATAGCATTATGTCTTGCTGGTTATGTTGGCTATCAATATTACATGAAACAACAAAATGAAATCGAACAATTACAACAACAGATTCAAGAACAATCTTCACAAAATCAACAACCTTCACAAGACCAACAATCTCAACAAGATATTCAAAATCAAGATCAGGAAGAGAATTCTCAAGAAGACAATCAGGTTCCAGAAGATACCACACCATCTCAAGATTCTGTACAAGAAGAAACTGATGACACCAATCAAGATATACCTAATGAAAATCATTCATCAACACAAAATACAGCACCATAAAAACCAGTTATCCAAGGATAGCTGGTTTTTATGATTGACTTTGAATATTTATAATCAGATACTCTGATTGAGAGCCTGTACGCAACGGATATCCCCATCCTGCAATACCTGAAGATACAACAACTTGCATGTGTGATAATTGACGATAGCCATAATTCATTTCACCAAATCCAAGCCATTCACTCAAGATGCCAACAGGAAACATTTGTCCACCATGTGTATGACCTGAAACTTGTAAATCAATTTGTAATTGATTGTTTGTATCCAGTTCCACAGGCTGATGATCCATCAACAACAAAAAATCATCCGAGGAAACATTCTGTAATAAGTCTGAAGTTGAAACACGCTGATGACTACGATCATCTCGTCCAATCAATGTGATTTCATCCTGAATACGGATACTATCATCACATAATATATGGATATTATTTTGTTCAATGGTCTGTTTTAATATTTCAGGCGTAAAAGCAGGTTGACTTGCATATAATGCCTGATCATGATTTCCATAAACATAATAAATACCGTATTGATTTTGAATGGTTGATAAAGCCTGGAAAGTTTGCTGCATTTGCTGCAAAGTTGTTCGTTCATCAACAATATCTCCACCTAATAAGACAAAATCAGGATTTTCTTTTGAAATGTCATTACAATATTGTATCAATTCATTTTTATTCATAGTATTAGGAAAATGCAAATCACTTATAAATGCAACCTTATAATTTTGTGAAAGCTGTTTTTGTGTTTCAATCGTATATTGAACAGCATGAACATCTTTCATATTTATATATCCATATCCTAATAATATGCATACACATAACAGCGGAATGAGTCCTAAACGATAAATAGAATCAAGTATATGATTACTTTTCTTTTTATGTATCAACCACATAATCATATCAGTTAATAATGAAAAAGCAAATAAATGCAAAACAATAACTGCCCAAAAGCTAAAAAAGTTACGTGCAGGATAAACAAAAAGAACAGCTATCAAAAAACAAATGATAGATATAAAAATATTCTTTTGTGGATAAAAAAAGGAAATGATTCTTTGAAAATAAAAAGCAAAATAAATAACGACAGGAATCAAAAGCAATGAAAGTAAAGCAAACATGAACGACACACCTCCAAACTAGAAAAATGGAAAATAACCTACATTGTAGGTTATTTTAACTGCATAATAAAGAAATAAAACATATTTTTTCCTCGAGGAATTTCATAATGTTCGACAAGCGTTAAATATCCCTCTTGAAGTCTTAAATTCTTTCTAACTAAGGAAATTTCACTTGTGTAAAGAAAAACATATCCTTTAGGTTTAACTAAACGATGAATACGCTCAAAGAAGCGATCATAAAGTTCCTGCAGTTGCTGATAATCATTCATTTGTGGTAATGTTGGCATATCTGTAATGATCTCGTCAAACATTTCATTATTCACAAAACGTAATGCATCCTTATGCACAAAATAGATATTCTGTCCAGCAGCTTTGCTGTTCTTTCTGGCAGCCTCAATACCTTTACCAAAAACATCAATTCCCATCGCAAACTTTGCAGGAACGACATAATTTCTTTCTATCAATAATGTCCCACATCCAACAAATGGATCTAAAACTTTTCCATGGTCTTTCATATATGGTTTTGCAAGTTGAACAAGTGTTGCAGCAATATAAGGCTGCATAGAATTAGAAATGATTTCTCGACGATATTCAAAACGAGAACTTTTCAAATGTGTCAAACGCAAATAAGCATTAACCTTATCTTTTTTCATTTCTTTTAAAACAATTTCAATATCATAACCATCTGTTGTATTCAACAAGCGTTGTGGATATAGTTCAAATATAGCTTGTGAAACTTTTTTAATAAGAGTTGGATGTTTTTCTCTTGTTTCATCAGCCACTCTAAAATAAAAAATAGACTGATCATCATAAAGTTTATCTAAAATATCTTCTAAATGACATCGTTGAAAACCAGCCATAATGCTTTCTAAATCAATATTTAATCCAGTAGCACCAGACAAAGGAATCAACATATCACGATATGTTCTAATATTCAATAAATCATATAATGAATCACTACGAACCAATACACCTTGTGTAACAGGTTTGTATTTTAAATGCAACACAGATTCAAATAAGACAAACTGATAGTATGGCAATGATGTTAATACCACATCAACAGGTTCATGTTTTAATTTAATAATTTTACGTTTATGTACCTGATTTTTTAAAATCAGGGGATTTAATATCTTTAATTGGGCTTGAATATGTTTTGTCATTTCAGAAGCATGAATGAGCTTATTTTGAATCTCTTTGAGTCTGTTCATATAGCTACGACAATTATGACAAGATATACCTGCTAAATAAGCTTCTTTGACATATTCTGTTTTTTCTTTATCATAAGCATCTAATAATATATCAACCGTATCATCATACTTTCCTAATAATATGGCGCTATTTTTTCGAATCTTAGGATCTTCATGAGATAAGAATTCAATTAATGTCTGTTTGAATTGCTGATCTTTTTGAAGCAAAGAATCACATTGTTCTAATGATTTCAAACGAATCAATGACTCTCTTATATGTTCATTCTTTTTTATACTATTTATCAAATCCATACATACAACCCTCTCAATTAACTGTGCAATATTATACCATATTTTAACGATTTATCCAACTTATTTTGGGTAGAGTCACATAAAAAGATAAAATATGAAAAATTTGATAGTACATTTCTCGCTCCTGTTTCATCTGTTGATAAAAAGATGATGTCATTTTTTCATCAAGGTTTCCACAAAGCAGACAGTGAAAAAAGTGAGCTGGATATAACATTCTGGCATAAAAATAAATAATTTCATAAACATCAAAATAATGCGATTCTAACAGTTGCTGGAGCTGTGAAAACGTCAACATCTGACTTTTCATTAAACAGGCAAGATGTCGCATACGGGTTGAAAAAATATATGAACATGGATTGATCAGTTCATAAATATATTGAAAACCTGGTTGTGATAATGATAAAGATACTGGCAAAGTCGCCTGATTATCAATCTGTAATAAATAATTAAGAATATTAATACTATTCTCAGCTAATCCACAATAATAATAGATTAATGATAAAATATCCTGGTCATGTTTAAAACTATAAGCATAATCTTTTGCCTTTTCTCTGGCCTGGTCTATTTTACAAATCCATTGTTCTTTAATGTGTTGAACCTTCATTTTAGGAAATGGATAAACCATCATCGTTTGTTGAATATATCGTTCTATTGATAATGGTTCTTTATGATAAAGCAACAACACATAGTTTTGAGTCAAAAGTTCCTGATAAATATTTTTAACTATATCATAACCTTGTACACCACACTGATGCATTAAATAGCGATAATAATGATATCGATTTAAAAATTCATGAGGATCTGGAATATAGGATAAATAATAAAGTTGTTTCTCTATATAAAAGTAGCCCGTTGAATGAAGATGACAATCCATATGATAATACATCTTTAAAAAATCTTGCATAAACATTCTTCTTTCTATGATGAATAAACCAAAGGAACTTGTCCTTGAAAAATCTCTAATAAAATGGGAATAGAAATAACTTGTGTATGATATTGTTCAAAGAACGGATAAACCATCGCAATATTCATTCTAATTTCAATGGATAATTCTATCATGACATGATTCACACCATAATTTTCAATGTTTTTAACTATTGAACTTCCTACACTGGAAAGATGTTTATAATTGACAGGTATGCTAGGCAGTAAGAAAAAAGATGGTAAATGGAATAATGTATTCAATGATATAGAAGCTATAATTCCGGTCTGACTGACTTCTTCCACCCTTTTTTGATATGCACTTTCATCCTTTGCCTGATAACTTCCATCTTCAATTTGAGCATATGTTTTTTCAATATCTAAAACGATTTGTGATGCTAACTGATTAACTTTAATCATATCAAAATCTATCAATTCAATTTCATTATTTTCATTTCTTTCAATAATAACCAAATCATCATATTGGTTTTGATCAGTCATATAACAATGCGAAATAATAAGCTGATTGAAACGTTCAATTTCCATCTTTCCATAATCTTTTAATAAAGGAATAAGCTGAATATAAATGATTCCTAAAGTCACTGTTAAAAAGATACATATACAAGTGGCAATGATTATCCATTTTTTCATCATATTTCACCAAAATATTATATGTTTCTAAAAACAAAAAATGTCATATGACTATGACACTTCATGAATAATTTCATTTAATGGCTGATCAAATTCATCATAATCAATATGATCAACATATTGAAAAGAATAAGCCAAACCTATCTTATAACCTTGAAATTTTTTTTGAAAATAACGATCATAATAACCTTTTCCATATCCAACACGATAGTTATCCTGATCGTAAGCAAGTAATGGAACAAGCATGCAATCAATCTCTTGTGGGCATATTTTAACACAATTGAATGGTTCTAAGACATGAAAACATCCTTCCTGTAAATCATTGAAAGAATGGATTTCATAAAATTCCATTTCATTTCCAATAACTTTAGGAACACAAATTCGTTTTTCAGTCAAAAGTTTTTCAATCATGTTAAAGGTATCAACTTCACCTGGTAAAGATACATAACAACCAATGATTTTGGCTTCTTGAATGAGAGGATGGGATAATACTTTTGACAAGATATTTTGATTATATAAAGAAAACGTCTTTGGCGATAAAGCCTGACGTTTTTCTTTCATGATAGAACGCAACTTTTGTTTATCCAATGCTGTTTTCTCCCATATCTAATTTAATGAGCTGATTTAACTCTACAGCATATTCCATTGGTAATTCTCTAGAGAATGGTTCAATAAATCCCATGACAATCATTTCTGTAGCCTGCTCTTTTGTCAATCCACGACTCATTAAATAGAAAAGCTGATCTTCTGAAACTTTTGATACTGTTGCTTCATGTTCAATAATGGATTCGTTATTCATCATCATATTTGTTGGAACAGTATCACTCGTTGATTTGTCGTCTAAAATTAAAGTATCACATTCAACCTTACTTTTAGCATTTGTCGCATTCTTTTGATGTCTCACTAATCCACGATAATTAACTTTTCCACCATTGCGTGAAATGGATTTAGAAATAATCTGACTTGATGTATTTGGTGCCAAATGAATCATTTTAGCACCTGAATCTAAAATCTGATGACTATCAGCCACAGCAATTGTAATACATGTTCCTTTAGCCCCTTCACCAGCGAGTATACAAGTTGGATATTTCATAGTCACAGCTGAACCAATATTTCCATCAACCCATTCCATTGAGCCATTTTTAGCGACTTTAGCTCGTTGTGTGACTAAATTATAAATATTTTTAGACCAGTTTTGAATCGTTGTATAACGACATTTTGCTCCTTCTAAAACAACAATCTCAACAACTCCTGCATGTAAGGAATCTTTAGAATAAGATGGTGCTGTACATCCTTCTACATAATGGATATCTGAACCTTTATCTACTATAATCAAAGTTCTTTCAAACTGAGCCATTCTTTCACTATTAATTCTAAAATATGACTGTAAAGGCTTATCAAGTTTAACTCCTGGTGGAACATATATAAATGAACCTCCAGACCATACAGCTCCATTCAAAGCAGAAAACTTGTTATCATTATAAGGAATGACAGTATCAAAATATTTCTTAAAGATTTCAGGATATTCTCTTAATCCACTATCAATATCTAAGAAAATAACACCTTTTTCTTTAACTTCTTCTAACATATTATGATAAACAACTTCTGATTCATATTGTGCTGAAGCCCCAGCTAGAAACTTTTGTTCAGCTTCTGGAATTCCTAATTTATTAAATGTATTTTTGATTGTTTCTGGAACCTCATCCCACTTATCTGATAAATGATCACTTGGTCGATTATAATATGTATATTCATCAAAATTCATCTGACTCAAGTCAACACCCCATGTTGGCATTGGTTTTTCCAAGAAACATTTTAAAGATTTTAAACGATATTCTAACATCCACTCTGGTTCATTTTTTATAGCAGAAATTTCTCTGACAATATCTTCATTTAAACCTTTAGGTGTTTTAAAAACAGAAACATCTTCATCTTTAAAATCATAATCAGTATTCGTTGTAGGAATATCAATATCTATTGTTGCCATGATTTATTCCTCACTTTCTTTCATTAATGCAATAAGACCACTCCATCCAAGTGTAGCACATTTAATACGATTTGCCTGTTTATGTGTATTTTGAAAAGCAATAGCCTCTTCCAAAATATCAGGATCATAATCCTTTTCATAAATCATATTCATATAATTATCAATAATTTTTTGTGCTTCATCTTTGGTTTTTCCTTTAACCAACTCACTCATAATAGAAGTCGAAGACGTACAGATGGCACATGCTTCTCCATCATAACGAACATCTTCAATCTTATCACCATCAAACTTCACCTGAATATCTAAATTATCAATACAGGTTTCTGAATTCATATTAATTTTATGGTAAGAATCATCATCAACAAGGCCACGATTACGTGGGTGTTCATAATGATCCATAATAATTTCTCTCAATAATTGAGGATCATTTAAAGAATGCATCTAAAAAGTCATCTCCTTTTTTACATACTTCAATAAAAGCATCTATCTCTTCTTTAGTATTATAAAAATAAAATGAAGCGCGTAAAGTTGTTGAAACTTTTAAAAATTCATCTAAGATTTTAGCACAATGCTGTCCAGCCCTTATAGCAATTCCATAACTGTTAAATAAACTGGCTGCATCTTGTGAAAAGACACCCTTAATGTTAAAAGCTATAGCACCCTGTGAATCTGGATTATAAATATCAACATTATCTAATTGTTGCATTTTTTCAATGCAATATTTTCTCAGTTCCAATTCATAACGATGAATATTATCCATGCCAATACCCATCAAATATTGAATAGCTGCGCCTAAACCAATAGCCCCTTCAATATGAGGTGTTCCAGCTTCAAAACGATATGGAGGATTTTTTAATGTCACAACGCCACAACTATTATAACGTGAATTTGATCCTCCACCTAATCGTGTTGGTTGCATATTTTTTAAAAGCTCATATTTACCATATAGCACCCCAATACCTGTGGGTCCACACATTTTATGTCCTGAAAATGCTAAAAAATCAATATCCGTTTTTTGTACATCTGTCACCTGATGGGGAACACTTTGAGCTCCATCCACGACTACAACAATACCGCGTTCATGGGCGAAATCACATATTTCCTGCATCGGTGCCTGATATCCCAATACATTTGTAACTTGAGCTACTGCAATGACTTTCGTTTTATCAGTCACAGCCTTTTTCACATTTTCTAAAGTTAATCGTCCTGTTTCATCTAAATCAATATAATGCACAACAGCACCAGTTATACGAGCTACATCAAACCATGGTAAAGTATTAGAAGCATGTTCAGCAACTGTGATTAAAATTTCATCTTCTTGTTGAAGATGAGTCAATCCATAACCATATGCAACCATATTCAATGAATCTGTGGAACCTGAAGTAAAAACAATTTCTTCTTTTCTTTTTGCATTGATAAATTGTTGAACAATTTCTCGACTTTTTTCATAGTGCTCATCTACCTCGTGAGATAGATCATAATCACCACGATGGGCGTTACCAGAGTAATTTGTTAAATAATCGCAAACACTGTCAATAACAATCTGTGGTTTTAATGTTGTTGCGCCATTGTCTAAATAAATCAATGGATGTCCTTGCATCGTTTTTCCATTTAACATAGGAAAATCTTTTCTTACCTGATATACATCAAACATTTCAGGCACCTACCTTTGATAAAGACTGTTCAAAATGTTTTTTAATCATGTCATTATCAATAACCTCTACAACAGGCATTAAATAACCATAAGTAATCAATTGCATGGCCTGTTTTTTTGTTAAACCTCTACTTTGTAAGTAATAAAGATGTTCTTCATCCATTTTTCCTACTGCTGCTGCATGAGAAGCCTGAACATCATAATCATCAATATACAAATAAGGATTTGCACATGCATAGCAAGATTCATCAAACATCATAATTTTATTTGTCTGATGTGCAGAAGACCCATGTTGTCCTTTGGTAATCGTTCCAATACCATCAATAACCAATCGTCCTTTATCTTTCACAACACCATAATTATCCATCTGACCATAAGTCATAGGTTGATTATGTTGAATTAAAATTTCATAATGTTTATTTTCCTGATTCTTAGAAAGAATTGCCGTTCTGACTTTTGCGTTGGCTTCTGGTCCATCTAAATAAAAATGATAACAACCTTCAAATGCATCATCTGACAGTTCTGAATAACCATACTGACAGTTAGCATATGCCTGTAAATAAACATCTTCCAGACTCTTGGCAGACTCTGATAAATTTTCACTGAAAGCATGAACAGTAGCTCCTTCATCCAGTTTCATTGTTTTATGTAACGTACAATTTGATGAAAGAACTCTGATTTCAATCAGATTCACCTGACAATAAGCCTGAAAATGGATATCAATATGTAAATCTTCATCTCCTGCATAAATCATATAAAAAGTGAGTGGCTTTTTATTTTGAAACATTAAAACACCATCTTGAAACAATACATCTTGAGGCAAGCGGGTTTCAATAGATGATTGTGATGAAAGAATCATATAGTAAGATAGCTGATCTTGCTGAAGATCAATAATGGGCTTAATCTTTGATAATAATTGTGCTTGCATTCTTTTATTGTCCTTTTTTACCACAAGCTTCTAATATAATAGGTTGTCTTTCGTTTTGTTCGATATCATAACCTAATTCTTTTACCCATTCATATCCTTCTTGATCAATCTTTTCAACCAATTCATATCCTCCACTCATAACGATTTGTCCTTGAACAAGAACGTGAACATGTGTTGGTTTTACCAATTCAAACATTCTTTCATAATGAGAAACCATAATACATCCAAACTCATCACTACGCATTGAATTGATAGCTCCAGCAACGACTCTTAAAGCATCAACATCTAAACCAGAATCTATTTCATCTAACAATGCAAAACGTGGCTGTAAAAGCTTCATTTGCAAAATTTCATTACGTTTCTTTTCTCCACCTGAAAATCCTTCATTTAAATAACGATGAGCTAAGTTTTCATCCATTCCTAATTCTTCAATGTTTTTATCTAATGTTCTAATAAATTTAAATAAAGATATTGGTTCATCTCTTTTAGCATTTATCGCTGCTCTTAAAAAATCAGAATTTGTTATACCAGGGATTTCCTGAGGATACTGCATTCCTAAAAACAATCCAGCTCTAGCACGTTCATCAACACTCATAGCTAAAACATCCTGTCCATCAAGTGTGATTTTTCCTTGTGTTACCGTATATTTAGGATGCCCCATAATAGTAGAAAGTAAAGTTGACTTTCCATTTCCATTTGGTCCCATAATCGCATGAACTTCACCAGTGTTTATTTCTAGATTTAATCCTTTCAGGATTTCTTTTTCTCCTACTTCAACATGTAAATTTTCTATTTTTAAAGTCGACATAAAATCGCCCCTTTCGAAGATATATTTTACGTAAAATGCCTGTTCAGTCAAGCAATACGATAATTAAATTTATTATATCCCATTTTTGAAAAAAACTTTCTAAAAAAAGACAGCAGATTGATTTTGCTGTCTTATCACTGCGTTAGCAGATTCCACAAATAATAACCAATAAAATAAATAAAACTAAAATGAGTGTAAAAGACCCTTGATGTGCTAACATATCCATTCCCCCTTTATATTGATTAAAAATAAGATGATTAATAAAATAAATAAAGCTATCGTAATCTCACTATGAAAACAATTCGAATTTTCTACCATCATGATTCCTCCTATACACACTATATATTATGGTAAAATCATCGTAAATTTTGTGTTCTTGCCTACAAAAGTTGAAAAAATCTAAAGATTGTGTATAATAATATTGTTTATACTAAGGAGGTTCTTATGAAACAAAAAAAGCTTATAAGTTTGGCACTTGCAAGCATTCTATTACTCAGTGGTTGTAGTTCAAAAACAGTCCAGAAAGATGGTAAAGATGTTGTTGCTTCAATTGATGATGTCAGTCTTCTAGCTGATGATTTATATCAGGATTTAGCTTCATCTACTCAAGGTAAGCAAGCTTTATTTTCGTATGTATTAGACCAGCTTATTCGTAATAATTTTCCAGCCAACGATGACATGGAAGAAAATGCTGATGAAATTGTTGAAAACATTGAAACAAACTATCAAAATCAATATGGAGATAGCGCTGAAGAAGAATTACAAAGCGCTTTAGAAGCATCAGGTGTAGAAGATTTAGATGAATATAGAGATTCTTTGATTCAATCTTTACAATATGCAGAATTCTTGAAAGATTATATTAATGATCATTTTGATGAAGTCTTTGAAGATTATTATCAACAAGCTTCTCCTCGTATGGTTCATATCATTAAAGTATCTATGAGCGATCCAAAAAATCCAACTAATGAAGAAAATGATAAATTAAAGGAAGTTCAGTCTTTATTAAAATCAAATAAAAGTTTTGAAGATATCGCCTATGATTATTCTGATGATGAAAATACAAAAAGCGCAAAAGGAAGTCTTGGTATTATTGATGCTAATACGGATTTATCAAGTACCTATGGTGAAGAAGTGCAGACTGCTGCCAGAACACTAAAAGAAGGAGAAGTCAGTGAAGCTATTCAGGGATCAGATGGAGTTTATTTTGTAAAATGTACAAGTACTGATCAAGAATCAATTAAAAAAGAATTAAAAACTGTTGATGTTGATTCACCATTATTAACTTATGATGATTATATGGTTTATCTTGCTTTTAACACATATGAAATCAATTACCATGATGATACAATTAAACAGACTATTCAAGATATTGTTGATGAGAATTTAGATATTCGCAATGATTTAAGAAAGGAGAACTCATAATGAAAAAACTAATCATGTTGTTATTATGCGGTAGTTTATTGTATGGTTGTTCTTCTTCAAGTTATAGTGTTCAAGTTTCTGATGCTCAAGATTCACTTATGAGCGGAAGTCAATTAGATATTACAAAACAAGATTATTTTGAATATTTATTAGATAATTATGGTGCTCAAGAAATTGTCACAACTATTCTTGATAATATTGCTGATAAAGAAATGACTGATCAAAAAGAAATTGATAAACTCGTGCAACAAAGAGAAGATGAATATGCAGAATATGCTGATGGAGATTTAGAAAAATATGCTCAGAATCTTGGTTATGAATCAAAAGAAGATTATTTAAATGAATCTTTGATTCCTGAAGTTAAACAAGAATTATTACGTCAAAAATATATTGAAGAACATTTAGATGATTTAATTGCAGAATATCAGGTTTGCAGCATGAAAAAAATTGTTGTAGAAAAAGAATCTGAAGCGCTAGAAATCATTGAAAAATCAACTGATGAAAAAGCTTTTGATCAATTATTAGAAGATTATGGCAGTGATGGTGAAGATGCAGGCGTTGTCACAAAAAATTCTTCTTTAGACGATAATTTAAAAGATAAATTATCTGATCTTAATAAAGTAGAAAAAGATGGTGTTTACAGTCAAGCTATTAAATTAAGTGATGATAATTATGCTGTTGTTTATCTATATGATACTGCTCATAAAAATACGGATGGCATCGTTTCAGCACTTGCTAGTGATGGAGAGGTTCAAGAAAAAGCCGAAGGAGCTTATTTAAAGAAATATCATTTTGAAGTTCACGATGATTTATTAAAAAAAGAAATTAAAGAGATTTCTGATAATTATTTGGAATAAGGCTTTTCCTTATTCCTTTTTTATTGTAAAATGAAATATAGGAGGTATGAAAAATGGATAACTGTATTTTTTGTAAGATTGCCAATCATGAAATTCCTGGTAAAATTATCTATGAAGATGATATTTGTATGGCTTTCCTTGATTTAAGCCAAACAACTGATGGACATACACTTGTTATTCCTAAAAATCATTATGCTCACATTTTAGAAGTTGACAGCCAAACTTTAGCACATATGATGGAAGTTGTTCAAAAGGTCGCATTACAGCTTCAAAATCAGCTTCATGCAAAAGGTTTTAATATAATAACAAATATGAATGAAGTTGCAGGTCAAACTGTACATCATTTTCATATTCATATTATTCCACGTTACAATCGCGATGATGGTTTTCAAGCTCACTATCAAGATCGCAGCCAAGATGTGAATTTAGATGATATTTATCAAAAAATAACAAAATAAGAGAAACAAGAGTTTGATAACTCTTGTTTTGTGTTTTTATATTGAGTAGAAAATTATCAAAAAGGAGAAGATTATGCATAAAATAAGAATTAATATGTTATCGAATGCTGATAAAGTTCGTGGTCAAGGTGTGGGGAGTGCTTATCTTGAACAAGTTGCTTTAGTTAAAAACGAGTTAAGTGATTATTTTGATGTTGTGATTAATGATTCCAAACCTGCCGATATTATCCATTGTCATACAATTTTACCTCAGTATCTCATGAAAATGAAAAGAAACAAAGGTATTAATGTTGCTTATGTTCATTTCTTACCAGATACATTAGATGGAAGTATCCAATTACCTCATTCAGCTTTAACAGTATTCAAAAAATACATTACTCATTTTTATAATACTGCTGATTATCTGATTGTTGTTAATCCTATCTTTATAAAGGATTTGGTACGTTTTGGAATTGATGAACATAAAATTAAATATATTCCTAATTTTGTATCTAAAGAAACTTTCTATAAACAGGAAAAAGAACATATTCAACAAACGAGATCTCAATATCATATTGATGAAAATGCTTTTGTTGTATTAGGAGTTGGACAAGTTCAAACACGAAAAGGTGTCAAAGATTTTATTGAAGTTGCTAAAAAATTACCTGATATAACTTTCGTTTGGGCCGGTGGATTTTCTTTTGGAAAAATTACTGATGGTTATGAAGAACTCAAGGAAATATATGAAAACCCACCTCATAATGTTCATTTTATCGGTATCGTTCCTCGTAAATCAATGAATGACATCTATAATATGGCTGATATACTATTTATGCCCTCATATAACGAACTTTTTCCAATGTCTATCCTAGAAGCCATTAATAGTCAAAAACCGCTTCTATTAAGAAATTTAGAGCTTTATCAAGATATTTTATTTCAAAAATATCTTGTTGCTGATGACAACGAAGGATTTATCAAAAATATTTTAAAACTGAAAAATGATCCTCAGTTCTATTCTCAATATCAAAACTATTCATATGAAATCAGCCAATATTATTCTAAAGAACATGTTAAAGAAATGTGGAAAGAATTTTATCTCGATATTGCTAAAAAAAAGAATTTATAAGTGATTAAACTTATAAATTCTTTTTTATTCATACATTTTTGGTTTATAAATCGTTCTATTCTCTAATGAAAAAATACGTTTTGAAGTTTCTCCAGATTCCAATGTATCTAAAGCTTTATTAAACATATTCATTCTGGCATCCATATTATCAATCATATGCAACATTTCTGCTTCTCTAATTTGTGGAAGTACTGGTGAACCATACTCATTTTTTCCATGATGAGATAAGATCATATGTTGTAATAATGTGACTTCTTCACCTTCAATATGAAGCTCCTGTGCTGCAGCATAAACCATGGATTGCGCAATAGAGATATGTCCTAACATCTGTCCTTCAAATGTATAACTTGGAACAACTGGTCCACTTAATTCAACTGTTTTTCCAATGTCATGAAGCAAAATACCAGAATATAACAAATCAGCATTTAATTCAGGATAAACATTCATTAAAGCATCAGCTACTCTTAACATAGACAATGTGTGAAAAGCTAAACCAGATACAAATTCGTGATGATTTTTACTGGCAGCAGGATAAACTTTAAGTTTTTCAAAATTATTTTCAAAAAGATGTTTCGTTAAAACATATAATTTTGTATTAGAAATACGCTGAATATATTGTTTTAATTCTTTCATCATCATTTCACTATCCATTGGTGCCTTAACCAAAAACTGAATTTGTTGTGAACGTTGATATGAAACATCATCAATAGATATAAGCTTCATTTGACGATCATCGCTATATTTAATAATATCACCTTTTGCTCTTACAACAGCTCCTGTTTTTAAAGATTCAATATGTTCCTGACTGGCATTCCATAACTTGGCATCAATTGTCCCAGTATCATCTTGAAAAACAATACTCAAGTAATTACTTTTATGAGCACCATTTGTTTTTCCTAAAGTGACATGTGAAATCATTGCTGTAAATTCCACATTATCGTCACCACATTTCATATCTTTAATTTTAATCATTTGTGTCCTCCCATAATTGTTGAATAATTTCCATAACATCATCATATTCATAGCCTTTTTGAACTAAAAAAGTAATAATTTTACTTTTAAGAATATGAGATTGATATCTATTTTTATAACGATTATATACACGATAATATTCTTTTGTCAGTAAATTCATAGTATGTTCTTTAGGTATTGAAAAATCAAAATTTTCAATGGCTCTTTCTACTACATCTTGTGAAAAACCTTTATTAAATAATTTATTTCTAATATTTTGTATTAATGCGTATTGTGGTCTTGTGGTATTTTCATTATAAAGTTTTTGTACCAACTCCACAGCTTTGTCATATTCCAAATCTTGGGAATATTCTTCCAAATACTCATCAATGATAAATGGTGAAACACCTTCTTTTTTGAGATGATAAATAATTTTGTTCATTCCCATTCCCAATCGTTTTGCCTTTTGAAAATAGTTTCTAGTGTATTCAGCATCATCAATGAGATTTTTTTGCATCAATAAATCCATTGTCATCTCTACTTGAATATCATCAAAATCTCCTTTATCCATAAGTTTCTTTTGCATTTTCGCATAAGTATAATCTTTATATGTTAAATACTTTAATGCCAATTTATAAGCTTTAGAAACTTGTTCCTGATCTTTTAAAGCATCTAGTTCTTCTCTATCTACAACTTGTCCAACAGATAAGCCATAACGTTCAATAACCTGTCCAGATAGACTCAATAGAATTTGATGATGATCAAATTGAAATGCAACAGTGTATAGATGATTATTTTCAGGAGTAATAGAAACAACTTTATAACAATAATGATGTTTTGCTAATGCCTGTTCATATGTACGTAGAATATGCTGATAAAAATTCTCACTACTATATTTTTGTGCATCGTTTCTCGCACAAGTAGAAAGTTGTGTTAAATCAGAATGATACATATGAATAATTTTCTCAACTAAATCTTGTTGGTCTTTAAAGAAATAACCATTATGACCATCGACAATAACACCATCCAGATTTTTGTCATATCTTGCTAAAACAGGTAACCCACTAGCCATAGCCTCAATAAAAGTCAGCCCCTGTGTTTCCGTTAGTGATGCCGAAACAAATAATTGTGCTGCATGATAAAACGAAGGGACATACTCACTCTCTTTTGGTCCTGTAAAGAATATATGACTTTCTAATCCTTTTTGATGAACCAAAGTTTTTAATTCTTCAAGTTGTGGCCCACCGCCAACAATCATAAGACATATCTTATCTTCTTTTTTCACAATATCAGACATTGCATCTATTAAAATTTCAATACTTTTCTCAGGAGCAATTCTACCTAAAAAAATAACAACAAACTTATCCTGTAAATGATATTCCTGCAAAATCTGATTCACTAAACCTTGATTTTTATTTTCTAATGCAAATGCCTCTAGTTCCAAACCAGTTGGAATCACATGAATAGAATTAGAAATACCATATTTTCTCAATGCATCAGCTGTCTTTTGTGAAGGTACAATAAGCTCAGAACAGCTATTTCCATATATCTTAGAAATTTTTTCAATAATTTTTTTAGCCGCCTGATCCACAGCTTTTAAATTCCCAGGCGTAATATAATGAGAATAATCAGCCCACATTGTATGATAAGTATAACAAACTGGAATGTTTAAAATTTCACCAGCTATCTTCCCAAAAATACCTATCCCAAATTCTGTCTGAATATGAATAATATCAGGCTGGAATTCTTTTAATTCTTTCATACCTTTAAAAGAATAGATATTGGATGCACGATAACCATATAATTTTTTTAAATCAATACCAGGCAAACGTAATACTCCATCATCCTCATCAATATAATCACTATTATGAGGTAATATTGTTGTCACAACTAAAACATGATGCCCATGTTTTTTTAATTCTTTTTTTAGAATATGTGTAGATGTCGCTACACCATTAATATCGGGTAAATAAGTATCACTAAATAAAGCTATATTCATAAAATTACTCCAATCTCGTTCGATTTATTTCTTTATCAAGAGAAAAAACTAATGCTCCTATAATAAGTCCCATATAATATGACATAAAGCGCCATAAGAACATAGAAGAAGACACACCTACTGGTCCTAAAAAACTAAATAGTAAAAGATAAACACCTTCACTACCACCACTTGATCCAGGAATAGGTAAAAATGCATTAATTAAATATATGCATGAACAAAGTCCAATAAAATCAAAAAAATCATAAAATGATACATCTAAATTTAATGCCTTTGCACTAAAAAAAGGCATACTGTAAATAATAGTTAACTTAATAACATTACAAATACAAGAACGTATTAAAACTGGTTTATTACGTTGTAAAAGTCCTAATTGATTACGAAAATCAGATAAATATGTTTTAACTTTAAAACATGTCGATTCATAATCTTTAATAATACGAATTTTAGTTAAAAATTTAAGAATAGTATGTGTTAGAAAATTCTGTAAAGTTTTAGATTTAGCACCACCAAACAAAGCCGCAATCACAACAAAATTAATTAAGAATCCTAGCACAACCAAACTAAATATAGCAGGACGTTCTATAAAATACTGATATTTAAATATTAACACAATACCCGTATAAATAACAAGTACACTCTGATAACAAATAAAACACATCAATAAAATACTTGCAGAATACGTAGGGGCAATCCCTTGTTTATTAAAAATATACACTTGAGCAAATTGTCCACCACTTGCAAATGGTGTTATTCCATTAAAAAAAGTTCCACTAATAGCATTTATAAAAGATTGTTTATAAGTATAATCCTTTTTATAAAATCTACCAAAATATAACAATGAAAAAGCATCGAAAATATAATATAAAAACATGACAATAGCCATTGCTATAATCCAAGAAATCTTAGCATGTGCAAAAGCATCAACAACTTGTTTCCATTGATTTCCTATAGATAAATAAATAACTGTTCCACCAATCAGAAGAATAACAGCAATATTTAAAAGATATTTTTTCTTTCCTTTCATCATAGGCACTCATAATAATTGTAAACAATTATTAAATCCTCCCTTCTTAATCAATCTAAAACAATATTATATCAAAGAATAAAGGATATCTTTCCTATAATCATTTTACTACAAAAGGAAAGATAAGTGAATAAAAAAAGGGAGGGAATAGAATGACTATTCCCTCACATGGACTGGCAGCGTGCTATTTTCGCAGTTGCCTACTATCTTCGCCGCTGTGATGCTTAACTTCTGTGTTCGGCATGGGTACAGGTGTTTCCA